>JAISDB010000209.1 GCA_031265155.1 Prevotellaceae bacterium
AAAACCGGAATATCAAAAAAGGGAAATGCGAGAATCAGAAATGCACTTTATTTTCCTGCCATTGTTGCCTCAAGGTATAATAAACCGCTAAACGAAGATTATTTGCGTATTATACAAAAAAAATAGGAATTGTTGCTGTACAGAGAAAATTGCTGTTGCTAATATACACGCTTTGGAAAAAAAACGAAGAATTTAATCCGCTGATCTAAAATATCAGAAAATTAGGAGGAAAAGCTCTTCCTGCCTCGAAGGGCTATTGCCCGAAAAAAACAGGCAGCTGAATAAACTGCCTGTACAGGATAAACTTCAGTCCAATTTCTAGGCTGAAATCTTCCTTCGTCGTAAGCAAAGGTTAAAAATATTTCTGATTTTTTTTGATTTTTATCTTGGATATTAAGACAGTACCTTTTGTATCAAGACAATAGAAGAGAAAATAAAATTTTATTTTGCAGGGGTTTATGTCCGTATTGATTAAAACATTGCAATTTTTCCTCCGGTTTTCATTCATAACTATTTATTAATAAATGGTTTGTATCATTTAAAGGAGCAGTTGTTTATCTTTGAAAACAGTAAAAACCTATCAATTTAAATTCACTGTAATTATTTGATTATATCATTGTTATGTTGATTTTAGCCGACAGATAAAAAATACAGGTGCAATAATGCATTATTAATAATGCTGTAACTAAAAATTTTAAGTTAAAAGCTGCATATTAACCGAATTTTAACATTTACGAAAAAAATTTTTGTCCGATAATTTTATTTATAAGACAAAGTAAATGCAAGTGTATTAGCAACATAGACATTATGAAAAAAAATAATATATATTTTTTGTTTTGTAACTTATTGAAAATAATATAATTTTGCAACGACATTGTCCTATAAATAAAATTATAGGACAAAAAATTTTAATTTATTTAATATTTATTGTAAAGCCAATATTATGAAAAAAATCCTTTCAGTCGCGTTTTTAACGCTTTTCAGTATGGGTATTGCATTAGGGCAGACAAAGGTTACTGGCAAAGTAACCGACCTTAATACAGGCGAACCCATATCGTATGCATCGGTTATCGTTAAAGGTTATAATGCCGCAGGCACTTTTACCGACGATAACGGCAATTACACTATCAGCATGCCCGAAGGCAGTACGGCTATTATTGTCAGCTATATGGGCTATAAAACACAGGAAATTGTTGCAGGCAGCCGCAGCATTATTGATGTAGCGCTTGAGCCGGATGTCGCTCAAATTGAAGAAGCTTTTGTTGTAGCTTACGGTACGGCAACCAAAAGTTCTTTTACAGGTTCCGCTGCGGTAGTAAAAAGTGATGAAATCAAAGATGCTCCTACCGTATCGCTCGAAAATGCCTTGATTGGCAAAGTAGCCGGCATGCAAATTTCTTCTCCTTCGGGGCAGGCAGGTTCGACATCAAGTATCCGTATTCGAGGCATTGGTTCTATGAATGCATCCAATGATCCTTTGTATGTAATAGACGGCGTCCCAGTTGTATCAGGCAATGCAGGACAAATGGCAGATTATCTTTATACATCAAATAATGTGATGAATTCAATAAACAATTCGGATATTGAATCTATCACAGTGTTGAAAGATGCTGCTTCTGCCGCTTTGTACGGTTCGCGTGCTGCAAATGGTGTAATTATAATAACCACCAAAAAAGGCAAATCGGGGCAGCCGAAAATTGATTTTAAAACTTCAATAGGTATTACTCCATCATTTGCAACCGACAACTGGGAGGTAGCAAGTCCGGAACAGCAAGTAGCAATGGAATATGAAATTTTCTGGAACGGTTATATCAAAGATGGAAGAACCGAAGCAGATGCAAATTCACGCGCTATTACCCAGTTGAATAACAGATTTAACAGACACGGATATACTTTTTCAAATTCAGGAACTGATGTTAGTACATTAAAAATAAAGGCATTAGAGGATGGCGAAGAAAGCAGATGGAGTACGGCAAGAGATAAAGATGGCAATCCTATCCCAATGTATTTCAATTGGGATGATGTTCTGTTCAGAACTGCAGTTTTTCAAACTTACGATTTGTCGGTAAGTGGAGGAAACGATCGCACCACTTACTATTCATCTCTTGCTTATACCAAGGAGCAGGGGCGCAGTGTAGTCAATGGATTCGACCGTATTTCGGGACGTATAAATCTTAATCAAAAAGTGAATAAGTATATTGAATTTGCGACAAATGTAAGCCTTGCAAAAAGCGATAAAACAGGATTTAACGATACCAGAAATACAAGCTCTAATTATTTCCTTCAATCGCGCAATCTGTTATGGCCTCTCTACTGGCCTACAAACTATAAAACCGGCGAACCATGGACAGACAGATATGGCAGTTATGCATATAACTCCGTTTATTATAACAATGAATGGGAAAATTCATCAAAAACCATAAAAATATCGGCTAATGAAACTATGACGATACATATTTTGCCCGAGTTGTTTCTGAAATCTATTTTTTCATACGACCATACACATGTTTCGGATCATTTGTACTATAGCAAAAATCACTGGAATGGAGGAGTTGACAAAGCATCTGTAACAGATATAAGTACGAATATAAATAACTGGGTATCGTCAACAACTTTTGGTTACAACAAAACGTTTATGGAAAAACACAATATTGGCGTGCTGGCAGGTTTTGAAGCTACGGAAAATAAAACAGACTATTTGCTCGGTAACGGCAAAAATATGCCAAACAGCCAATTACATACAATACAGACGGCAGGCGTGTTATCGGCATCAGGATATTACTGGGGCAACACAATGGCATCAATTCTTTCGCGTGCAGAATACAATTATGATGGTAAATATTTTGCATCGTTGTCATTCCGCCGCGATGGCTCATCAAAACTTGCACCCGATAAACGCTGGGGTAATTTTTGGTCGGTTTCAGGCGCATGGAATATTAAACAGGAAGAATTTATGCAAAGTATTGGGTATTTAAGCAATTTACGTTTAAGATTGTCTTACGGAGTAAACGGAACCTTGCCTACAAGTAATTACGGTTGGCGTTCTTTAACAGGATATACGTCTAAATATAATGAAAATCCGGGTGGATCGCTTGTAAGTATAGGAAATCCTGATTTATCGTGGGAGCGTAATTTTGTAACAAATGCAGCTGTTGAATTCGGATTTTTTGATAACAGATTACGCGGAACAGTAGAATACTTCAACAGGGATACCAAAGACCTGTTACAGTCCGTACCTATTTCTATGGTTACAGGTTTTTCAAGTATATTGCAGAATGTAGGCGAAATAAATAATAAAGGCTGGGAAATTGAACTTGGCGGAGACATTATCAGAAATAAAGACTGGAAATGGGATGCAAGTCTTAATGCATCTTTCCTTAAATCAAAAGTAACAAAACTTTACGGCGGACAGGATGTTGTTTGGTCAGATCCTACAGGAAGTGATGGACGCTGTCGATTCATATATCGTGAAGGTGAATCTACTTTGTCATTATACGGGCTTGAATGGGCAGGAGTTGACCAGATAAACGGTAGAAATGTATGGTACACAAATAACGATATAAACGACCCTGATATTGCAGGATTTAAGAAAAATGTATCCTATAATTACCAGGATGCCGATCAGGTTATTCTTGCCGACATGCATCCTGCAGTACAGGGAGCTTTTAATACAGGTGTTTCGTGGAAGGGAATTTCTCTGAATCTTAATTTTATATACCGATTCGGCGGATACATGTATGATGGTTTCGGCAAAGATGTAAACGATGATGGTTATTACTGGGAACGTACAAGAGCAAAAGATACCTACGATGGACGCTGGACATATTTTAACGAATATGGCAGGTATCCAATGCTTGATGATGATGATTTGATGGATGCAATGCAGATAAGTTCACGCCACAAACATCCGGGTAGTTTTATCAGGCTGAAAAATATAACTTTAAGCTATAATTTTCCAAAGGATATTATACATAAATTGGGACTCACAAATACAAGGGTTTATTTTATAGGTTCAAATTTGTTAACTGCTTCAGCCTACAAAGTTTACGATCCCGAAGGAAGTTCTTATTATACAAAAGGTTGGGAAATGCCTTTAGGCAAAACTTACACTTTTGGCATTGAATTAAGTTTTTAATAAATTAAATATGATAAATAATAAAAAATATACTACAATGAAAAAAATATTATTATATACAGTACTCTGTATTTTTACCCTAACATCATGTAATGATTTTTTAGATGTAAAGCCAAGCAATCAATCCGATAGCCGTCAATCTATATTGACGGCAGGAGATGCTGAAGTTATGCTTACAGGATTAATGCGGGCAATGACATCATCCGATTACTACGGCAGAAACTTTGTACTGTACGGCGAAGCTAAAGGCGGATTTTTGACTGTGCCAAGTCAGGGTCGCGGGTATGATGCATTATATACATTCAATCATTCGGCAGCATCAAATTCTTATTCGGGATATTGGTCGCAAATATATTATTGCATAGTGCAGGTAAATATTTTAATTACAAATATTGAAAAACTTATAGCAGCAGGCAATACCGATAATCTTTTAAAACAGTATAAAGCAGAAGCGCGTACTGCACGGGCAATGTTCTATTATGATTTGGTTCGTTTATACGGAAAACCATACGATATGGATAAAGCCTCTTATGGTGTACCATTGACTCTTGAACAGCTCGAATATGCTGCACAGCCTACACGAGCATCTGTAGAGCAGGTTTATATTCAAATATTAAAAGATTTGACAGAAGATGAAGAATCTTTATCAAAAAACAAAAGGAACGGTTTCATAAGTTACTATGCAAATCGTGCAGTTCTGGCGAGAGTTTATCTGCAAATGCAAAACTATGATGCTGCGCTTGAAGTTGCCGAAGAAATAATAAGTTCATCTTTGTATAAAGATCAATTATATGGTAATTCGGAATGGGTTGATTCGTGGACAAAACAATTCGGTTCGGAATCCATTTTTGAACTTGGCATATATCCTAATGAAGCAGATTTGAAAGAAGCATCGTTGGGATTTTATTTACGCAGGAGAGCTCACGGAGGATCTGCTGCATCAGGTTGGTTTATTGCAAGTACTTCATTTCTTACTCTACTTGGAGAAGATCAAGATGATGTTCGTTGGGGAGTTATGGCTTATGACGAGAAATCGGAAACCGCAGCACATCCTGCTATACGCAAAGGTGCCTGCTATAAATACAGCGGAAGCGTAGATCTTGCAGGCGATGGAAAAGCAACTGTAACTGCGGTTAATGTAAAAGTAATCAGACTGTCTGAAATATACTTGATTGCTGCCGAAGCTGCATTATTAAAATCATCGCCCGATAAGAAAAAAGCCGCAGAATATTTGCAGGAAATCCGCAAGCGTGCGCCAAGCCTGACGCCTGCCGATGAAAATAATATTACCCTGGATATGATTTTAAATGAGAAAGGTAAAGAATTATTTGCCGAAGGTCAGCGTTATTTTGACATGATACGTCTCAACAAAGACATAACATTTGATGATGCATCCATAGAAAGCGGGGATGTTGTGATTCCAACACGTGATGTAACTATCAACAGAACAACATTTCACAAAATAATTCTTCCGATAAGCTTGGGCGAGATGAATGCCAATCCTGCAATCAAAGACCAGCAAAATCCGGGATATTAATAAAACATCCGACAAATAAAAAAACGGGAGCGCCTGAAAAGGCGCTCTTTTTTCATGCCGCGCAGGCAAAATGAAACAGGCAGCTTATTATAGTCGTTCCTTAAAAAGTATATTTTTCAGAGAAAAAAGCGAATAAAGATATTTTTTCTGTTAATTTGCCTTGACGCAAAAGTAACCAAAAGGTCAAGAGCAGCCGACGCTATACGGTAGCTCCGATTTACGGCTGTGACCTGTGGGAACGCCGCCTGCTCTACGTGCTATTAATTTTTCTGCATGTTGATTAATTGAAAATTTACCTGTACGCAAGAACAAAAGTTGATTGGCAAGTAAAAACGGCATAGACTTCGCAGGCGGGGAACCCGCTCGGCAAAGATGGCGTTAAAACGGAATTCCGTCGAGCGCAGCGAGACATTAATTCCGTTAGCCGTCGAGACGTTAGCGGGTCGCTGAGAAGTCCCGCCTTGATTTTTTGCTTCTTTTGCATCAAGGCAAAAGAAGAGAAAATAAGATTTTATTTGCAAGGCTTTATGTCCATATTGATTAAAAATCCTGCAGCTTTTTCATCTATAATTATTTGTTAATAAATGATTTGTGCTCTTTTTAATGGGCAACTATGTATGCAAAAAATAGCCGGATTTATTTTTGCATTTTATGAACAGCCCGAAATTAACAAAATAAAAAAAGAGGCTGTTTAAAAAGCAGCCTCTTTTTTAATATGATTTTATTTCGCAATTATGGAATTAAATTTCTAACTTTTTCAAATGCTACATCATTTTGCGCTTTGGCTTTTAATGTTGCATCTTTTGCAAAAGCGTCCGTCAGGTAATTAGTTATATTGCCTGTATTTCCTTCTTTTGCAGCAATTACGGCTTTAAGATAAGATGCTTTTCCGGTTGCATCATTTATTTTCTCCAAAACGCTTTTTGCTCCGTTCAGATTATTGTTCAAATATTTTGCCAGCGCTTCGTTAAACGAGTTTGTTCCTTCGAGCGTTGCTGCTGCCGAGCTGTAGTCGCCGTTTATTATTGCCACGGCTGCAAGATTTTGCTTTGCAGATGTTGAATTTGCCTGTGCAAACGATTTTGAAGCGTCGCCTGTGTTTCCGCTACGCAATTGAGCAATACCAAGATTATTAAGAATTTCGTTGTTCTTTTTACCTGCTGCGTTCAATACTTTTTGAGCTTCATCAGTTTTTCCCTGTTTAAGAAGCATGGCTGCATAATTGTTAACTGCGCGTTCATCTTCGTATTTATCTGCCGCTTTTTTATAAACTTGAGCTTTGGTTTCATAATCATCATCCTTTAACAAAGTTGCAGCATACAGAAGCGCATCGGCATCAAGATTATTGATTCCCTGCGTTCCGACAAGAGCAAGAAGTTCTTCATCGCTAAAGTTGTTTACTTTAACTTTTGCCGTTATAACCGAACGGCGCAATTCCGGTAAAACTTTTTCTTCAAGAACCGAGAAAACTTTTGACATGTTTCTGATTTCTTTTTCGCGAACAACAGGGTCCTGATACATTGACAGCACTCGTAAGATTAAATTCTTATCGTCGATATTTGATTCGGAAACCAGCTTTTGGAAGCCATCCCAGTCTTCGGCTGTGTATTTCATTTCAGGAGATCCTGAAGGCTTTGTTTCTTTTTTAGAATACAGCTTGTTAAAAGCATCGTTTGCAGTTTTACCTCTTTCGTTCGACAGTGTTTCATTGCGTTCCAGCTTACCTTCGGGCGATGCGTATGCCGATATTGACAATCCCTGATATTCAACTTTGTTGCCATCGGCAACAGCGTTATCAACAAAAGCCTTTAATTCTTTTATGTCATCTTTTGTTAACTGGTCTTTCTTTACATTTGATTTATTCCAGTCGTATTTTATTTGGGCTTCCTTTTCGCTGTAAGTAAACTTTTTATAGCTGTCCTTTTGCAATTCCACCACACCGCTTTTGTCAACAAGCAATGCCGTTGATACTGCACCATCAGCCAACAGATACGGTTCGTCGAAATCGTATTCCTTGTCCTTGTACAGCAATTTTGCACGTAATTCCAAATGGCATTTTTCCATACCGGGAACATAGTCGAATTTTAATTTCTGGCTTGCCTTTCCTCCGGTATTTTTGATTACTTCGTAGTTGTCATAAACTTTTTCTCCCTGTAATCTTTTTACAGTACCGGTAACTTCGCTACCTTGATAAACAAGTACAGGCAATAATTGCAAGCCTGCTTTTTTATTAAAGTACTTTTCAGGAAATGTTGCCGTCCATTCTGCTTCGATAGCATTTCCCCTGATCTCCAACTGTGTAGGCGCACAAGTAATGGCTACATCTTTTGCCGCTTTTTTCATTTTCAGCGGGCTACTGCATGACATCATACCCAAAACAAGTACGATAGTAGCTGCAAATGTTAATTTATTCTTCATAACTTTATTGTTAATTAATAATTATTCATTTTTTATGCCACAAAGATAATTAATCTATTTCAAATATACTGTTAAAATGTTTTAACGGCATAATCTGCTTTATAATATAAACGTATTATCCAAACCGAAAAGCAAATCCATTACTGTTGCCTTACTTCAATATTTTATTTGTAATGTCTTGATTCTATATTTGTTGTATTTTAATTGAGATGTTTTGACGTTTATATGCAGGCACTTTTTCGAGCTCCAAAATTTCTTGCAAATTTAATCCTGTTAATTGTTTCTTTACCGTTATATTGCCGTCAACATCCGATTTTTCGTAAACGTACATTTCGGGTACGCTGTTCATTTCGGGTACATTATTCATTTCAAATCCTGTTGCTATAATCGTAATGCGCAATTCGTCATCGAGCGACTGGTCGTAAACTATTCCACGCTTGATATTCTCTGCTTTTCCCGCTTCACGCTGAATATAATCCATAATTTCATGGAGTTCGGCAAAGTTCAGTTCCTTTGTTTCGCTCGAAGTAATGTTTACAAGTATATTTTTTGCTCCTTTTATCGAATTATTATTCAGCAACGGCGATTTAAGCGCTTCGTCAACAGCATCTATAGCGCGCTTTTCGCCTTTGCCGTGTCCTGTTCCGAGCAAAGCTACGCCGCTGTTTTTCATTACTTTTTTCACATCTGCAAAATCAACGTTTATGAAGCCGGGTTTCGTAATTATTTCGGCAATGCCTTTTGCCGCAGTTGCCAGTATTTCATCCGCTTTTCTAAATCCGTTACGAATTGGCGAATCTCCGTATATTTCGTATAATTTATTATTGCTGATTAGAAGCAGTGTATCTACGCTGTCTCTCAATTCGTTTATTCCGGCAATAGCCCTGCGGTAAGGTTCAATGCCTTCGTCGATGAACGGAAGCGTAACGATTGCTACCGTAAGTATATCCATTTCCTTTGCTACTTTTGCTATAACAGGAGTTGCTCCTGTTCCCGTACCTCCGCCCATTCCTGCTGTTATAAAAATCATTTCGGTATTGTCGCTAAGCGCAAATCTGATTTTTTCAATATCTTCTATAGCCGCCTGTTTACCTATTTCGGGGTCGCAGCCTGCGCCACGTCCGCGAGTAAGCCCGTATCCGAGTTGAATTTTATTTTTTATTGCGCTACGCTGCAGTACCTGTCCGTCGGTGTTGCATATTACAAAGTCAACTCCTGCGATTCCCTGTTCTGCCATATAATTTACAGCATTATTTCCGCCGCCGCCAACTCCGATAACTTTTATTATTGCGCCCTGCGCCATATCCCAACCATCGGGGACAAGTTCCAAATAGTCTTCCATAATTATTATTTTTTATACTTTATCATAGTCAAACAGTATTCCGGTTTTAAAACCATCCCAAATGCTTTTGCCCTGTTTTTTGTGCTTCCCGCCTTGAACAGGAGGTTTAACGATTACCGGCGTTTCTTCTTTTAATGATTCTTTTTGAATTGAATCTGCGTGCGCCATGCCTTCAATTATAAGCCCTGCTGCCGTAGAATATAACGGTTGATCAAGTTCCTGTCCCGAGTCGCTGCCTATATCAACAGGTTCTCCTATGCGGATTCTCATACCGATTCGAGATTCGGCAAGTTCTGTGAAATTTTTCAGCATTGAGCCGCCGCCTGTAAATATAATTCCCGCATTTAATTTATCTGCAAATCCTGACTGCTCTATCTCAAACATAATGCCTCCAAATATCTCATTCATACGCGCATTGATTATTTCGGACAAGTCTTTGGGCGAAATCTCTTTTTTTTCGTTTAGCGGAATATATGTATTATTCGAAGATGCATCGCCGAAACACGAGCCGCGCTGTATCTTTATTGACTCTGCGGTTTTTTCCGGTATTCCGCAGCCTTCTTTAATGTCAGCCGTAACATTATTTCCGCCAAAAGGAATTAATGCCGCATGGCGAATTATATTGTCATGATAAATAACCAAACCGGTTGTGCCGCCGCCAATATCAACCACAGCTACGCCTATTTCCCTGTCATTGTCAGTAAGTACTGCTGCAGCCGAAGCAACAGGTTGAAGAATCAAACCGCTCAACTTGAGATTGCTGCTTTGCAGGCATTGTTTGATATCATTTATTGCTGCAGTTTTTCCAATCACAATGTGATAATTTCCCGTCAATTCCCTGCCACGCATTCCTACAGGCTTTCTTATTTCCATTTTGTCATCAACACTGTAACTTTGCGGAATTACGTGTATAATTTCTTCGTTTGATTCTTTTTGCAGCGAATACATTTTTTGCTTCAATGCATCTATTTCCTCCTGTGTGATCAGCAACGTTTCATCGTTGCGCAATTCTGTTACGCTTTCGCACAGACATCTGATATGCTGCCCTGTAATTCCCACATAGACTTCGGAAAACTCAAGTTCCGATGCTTTTTTCAGTTCACTAACAGATTTTTTAATCAATACCGTTATATCCTGCAGATTTTCTATTTCGCCGCGTACAATACCTGCAGATTTAAATTCGCAGCTTGCCACAATCCTGTAATGTCCGGACTCTGTTTTTTCGCCTATTAAAGCAACAATTTTTGTTGTGCCGAGATCAATAGCGGCTATATAATTTTTCATATCCTTATTTTTTACAAATTATCTGATTTTTATATTCTATGTTTATTATTTTATATTTGTCCCAGCCAATTGCAGGCATTGCATATTTATAAAACTTTTGCAACTTGTTTAACTTTGACCTGAAATTGTCCAAACTGCCGAGTTCTATAACATGTTCGCCAATTTGCGGAATTATTTCAATCCTGTTGTCTGTTACGTTAATCTGTTCGATGAGTCTGTTCCAGAATGCATCTTTCTGTAAAAAAACGGCAAATTCATAAAGCTGATTCATAAATTTTTCGTTTTCACTCTTTGGGATTGATGAGATTTTTCCCGTAACGACGGGAATATTCAAATCGGGCTTGGGCGAAAGCGGAAAAGTATATCCGGTATCATCAATGTAACATCGCATATTTTCGCACTGTATCCGTACAACAGGATTTCTTTGTGTGATTTCAACATTTAAATTTGCATCTATGGTTGGGAATACATTTATTGATTTTACAGCTTTGTTTTTGCTTAAAATCTGCTTTAATTTAAGCGTGTTGATTTTATTCAGCCGTTCGCCGATGACTTTTTCTCCGCAGTTCAGCAATATTGATTTGACGCTGCCTGCATCGATGAACGAAGACCGGTCGCCGTTGGTTATAACTACATTAATGTTCCTGCATGTCAATGTCTGTTCTCTGTTATCGACAAAAGCAAATGCAATAAGCAAATATGCAATGATTGCCGCAGATGCAAAAGCTGTCAATATGTATTTTACTATCCTGTTCATGGCGTTTTGTATTTACGGATTTAATTTTTTATTCAGTATTTTTGTTATCGGTTCAACAAACAAATCAATATCGCCTGCGCCTAATGTTATCAGTATGTCAAATTCTCTGCTGCTTACAATGCTTAGCAATTCGCTTTTTTTGCACAGCGTTTTTTCGCTGCATTGTACGTTATCGAAAATTATTTTTGATGTTATTCCATCTATCGGAAGCTCGCGTGCAGGATAAATATCAAGCAATATCAATTCGTCGGCGAGGCTCAGGCTTTTTGCAAAACTGTCGGCAAAATCGCGTGTACGCGTGTATAAGTGAGGCTGAAAAATTGCAGTTATCTTTCGTCCTGCAAACATGCTTCTTATTGATGTTACCGTTGCTTTCAATTCTTCGGGATGATGTGCATAGTCGTCGATATATGTCAGCTTTGGCGTGTTTATACTTACATCCATTCGCCGCTTTACGCCTGTAAAACTCGCTAAAGCATTTTTCAGCTTCTGCTCGTCAACGCCGACAGTCCATGCTAACGCCGTTGCCGCAACTGCGTTTTCAACATTAATTTTTCCCGGAACGCCAAGCTTGCAATCACCGATTATAAGGTTAGGAAAATGAAGGTCAAAACTGTAACAGGCATCATCGCACAACTGAATATTTGATGCATAAAAATCGCAAGGCTCGTCTAATGAATAAGTATAAATATTTATATTGCTTTTTGGCAGCTCTATTTCAGTTCCCTTTTTGATTATAAGCGTTCCGCCTGACTTTATCTGAGAAACAAACTTACCGAAGGCATTACGCATTTCGCCAACACTTCCGTAAATATCCAAATGGTCGGCATCGGTTGCCGTTACTACAGCCGCATCAGGAAAAAGCTGTAAAAACGAACGGTCGAATTCATCGGCTTCGGCAACTAAATTATTACTTTGCGACAGCAGCAGATTTGAATTGTAATTTTTGGAAATTCCTCCCAGAAATGCGCTGCATCCATCGGCGGCAACCGTCAATATGTGCGCCAGAAGTGTAGATATAGTTGTTTTTCCGTGAGTACCTGCAACTGCAAGCGTGTGTTTTCCGTTAGCAATAAGTCCGAGTATTTTCGAGCGTTTTACAACATTAAATCCGCTATTCAAAAAATAATTTAATTCGCTATGGTCTTTAGGAACTGCCGGCGTATAAATAATCAGAGTGTTTTCGGGATTTTTGCAATTTTCTGGAATTAAAGCGATATTATCCTCATAATGTATAAGAATACCTTCTGTTTCGAGTTCCTGAGTAAGCGCCGATTTTGTTCTGTCGTAACCTGCTACAAAAAGTCCGGAATGTTTATAATATCTGGCTAAAGCGCTCATTCCGATTCCTCCGATTCCGATTAAATATACTGCATTTGGTTTCATTATTTTACAAGTTTTAAAATTTCATCAACAATATTGTCGGCAGCATTCGGCATTGCAAATTTTGAAATACTGTTTCCAAGCATGTTCATTTTTTCCTCGTTGCCTAATGTTTGCAAAACAGTATCAATTAAATCGTTCTGCGCATCTTTGTCGGCTACTTTTATTGCTGCATTTTCGACAGCCAGCGCCATTGCATTTTTTGTTTGATGGTCTTCGGTAACATTTGGAGACGGAACCAAGATGCAAGGTTTTGCAACGATGCAAAGTTCGGAAATGGTTCCCGCTCCCGCACGCGATACGATAATATCGGCAGCGGCAAATGCCAGATCCATTCTGTATATAAAATCGAATACTCTTGTATTGCTTAGAGCCGAATAAGCAACTTCGTTTTGAGCCTGCATAAAGCTGTTTTTTCCGGTTTGCCAGATTAATTGAATATTGTTATTGTTTATTCTGTTTAATTCTTTGGTTATAACCATGTTCAATGTGCGAGCGCCAAGGCTTCCGCCGATAACCAGCAATGTTTTTTTTGACCTGTCGAGATTGAAAAATTCATAAGCCTCATTTTCCAGATTTTTAACATCAAACAAATCCTGCCGGACAGGATTTCCGGTAAGAACTGTTTTTTGTTCAGGAAAAAACTTATGCATTCCGCTGTAGGCAACACATATTTTATCCGCTTTTTTTGCTAACAGCTTATTGGTCAGTCCTGCATAGGAATTTTGTTCCTGAACAAGTGTCGGAATTTTCAGCCCGGCGGCGGCGCGCAGAATCGGCGCGCTTGCATATCCGCCAACTCCAACAACAACATCGGGAGCAAAATCCTGTATTATCTTTTTTGCACAGTTCAAACTTTTTATAAATTTAAACAGAGCCGTAAAATTTTTAAGAGTAAGTCGCCGCTGCAGTCCGACAACAGGCAATCCAATGATTCTGTAACCTGCTGCAGGCACTTTTTCCATTTCCATTCGTCCTGCTGCGCCTACAAACAAAATCTCAATATCGGGATTACGTTTTTTCAATGTATCGGCAATAGACACGGCAGGATAAATATGTCCGCCCGTGCCTCCGCCGCTTATTATTATCCTTATTTTCTTATTGCTGTTCATTGTATTCAACTGTTTTTTCATTAGCATCGTCCGGTATATATTTTTCGTCATTTGATTTTTGTTCCGATACCTGCTGAATATTTGCGGCTCTGCTTACCGACAATATTATTCCGAATGCAGCTCCCATGCACACTATTGAAGTTCCGCCGACGCTTATAAACGGCAGCGTTTGTCCCGTTACGGGAAAAATGCCTACGGAAACGCCCATGTTTACCATTGCCTGAAAAACTATCATTAACATCAATCCCAGTACAGTGACGGATGAAAATATTCGCGTACATTTTTTTGCAATTACCGCCGCTCGATACAGTAATGCCATATATGCGAATAATATTATTATTGCTGCGGCAAGTCCGTATTCTTCGACAATCATGGCAAAAACAAAATCGGAATAGGAATATTTTATTAAATAACGCTGGGTGCTGTTACCGGGTCCCTGACCGACAATGCCTCCCGAAGCAACGGCAATTTTTGCTCTGTATTCCTGTGTAAATTTGCTTGTCGTATTGCCTGCATTTTTTACATTATTTGCTCCTACGTAAGTTTCTGTTCTGGTAAACATGGTAGATACGCGGGGAGGCCATTTTAGCGTAAGTCCCATAACAATCAGCAAAGCCAAGCCTGCTGTTGCAAGTCCGAATATTTTGAGCAAATGTTTTAATTTCAAACCTCCGATAAAAAGTATTGACATGCAAATAGCTCCAATTAATAATCCCATTGATGTCCCTCCTGCAAAAGTGAGTATGAAAACCGCTCCTGTCGGCAAAATAATTTTTTTGATAACATCCTTAAATTTTTCAAAAGGATTATCTTCCAAAACGCCGGCAAGATACAGGACAATACTTATTTTTGCGACATCTGCCGTCTGCAAACTCATACCGAATATTAAAATCCAGCGTTTGGCTCCGTTTATTTCCATGCCGAAAAGCGCAGTGTATAAAAGCAAACCAATGCTGACAACCAACAGCGATGCTGCAAATTTTTTATATATTGATATGGGAATACGATGAAAGACATACAGCGTTATAAATCCCGCAGCGAAAAATTTCAAATGTCGTATCAGATACCAGTAGGCGCCGTGTCTGTACTGATCGTCGGCAGCCAAGCTGTCTGCCGATGCAAATACTATAAGCACAGAGATTAAAAACAGAATAATAATTATTCTCCAAATGATCCTGTCTCCGTAGAAGTGTATTTTATTTAATATATTCATAATATTTTATATTATAAGTTTCTAACCGCTTTTTTAAATTGTTCGCCTCTGTCTTCGTAGTTTTCAAACAGGTCGAAACTTGCACAGGCAGGCGACAGTAAAACAGTGTCGCCCGAACATGCAAGTTCATACGATTTTTCGACAGCATCCCTTGCCGAGCTTGTCTCTGCAATAACAGGAACCGCATCTTTGAAAAATGAAATAATTTTTGAATTGTCGATGCCCAGACAAACTATGGCTCGCACTTTTTCTTTTACCAGGTCGATAATTTCATTGTAATTGTTGCCCTTATCGGTGCCGCCTGCAATCCATACTATTTTACCATTTATACTGTCTAATGCATACCATACGGAATTTACGTTTGTGGCTTTCGAATCGTTTATAAATTTTATTCCTCCAACGCTCATCACAAATTCAAGTCGATGTTCCACGCCTTTGAACGTTGAAAGGCTTTGACGTATTATTTCGTTTTTTATATCAAGCACTTTGCCTGTAATTGCCGCTGCCATCGAGTTATAAATGTTATGCCTTCCCTTCAATGACAAATCATTAACCAGTATTGAAAAAGTATTGCTGTTGACTCTTGCCAGAAGCGAATGGTTTTCGATATAAGAACTTTGTGCAACATTTATACGTTGCGAGAACGGCAGCATTTTTGCTTTTGATACGATTTTTTCGATATGTTCCATCGTTATTTTGTCGTCGGCGCAAAATATGAAGCAGTCGTCATCGTTCATGTTTTGTATGATTCTGAACTTTGAGCGGGCATAATTTTCCAGTTTATAATCGTATCTGTCCAAATGGTCGGGTGTGATGTTGAGCAAAACCGCAATATCGGCTTTAAATTCATACATTCCATCAAGTTGAAAGCTGCTCAACTCCAATACATAATAATCGTGATTTTCTGTTGCTACCTGCATTGCAAAACTTTTGCCGATATTGCCTGCCAAGCCAGCATTTATACCTGCGCCTTTCAATAGAAAATGTATAAGCGTTGCCGTGGTTGTTTTGCCATTACTGCCTGTGATGCATATTTTTTTTGCATTGCAGTAACGTCCTGCAAATTCAATTTCGGAAATTACATTTATTCCTTTTTCTTTTATTTTTGTAAAAACAGGAGCCTTATCGGGAATACCCGGACTTTTTACTATTTCGTCGGCATTTAATATCTTATTTTCGGTATGTCGATTTTCCTCAAAGTCAATATCGTATTCTACAAGAATTTTTTTGTATTCATCCTTTATTTTTCCCTTATCGGAAATGAATACATCAAAGTTTTTTGTTTTGGCTAAAACCGCCGAGCCAATTCCGCTTTCCCCTCCGCCTAAAACTACTATTCTTTTCATATATGGTTCATCTTAATTTTAATGTTACAATGCTGATTACCGCCAGTAATAATGTAATAATCCAAAATCTTACCACAATTTTTGATTCGGGTATAGGATTTTTCGGTTTTTGAATAACTGCATCTATTCCCGCGTAACCCTGCTTTTGGAAATGATGATGCAAAGGCGTCATTTTAAAAATTCTGCGACCTGCGCCGTATTTGCGTTTTGTGTATTTGAAATACATCATTTGCATCATGACAGATAAACTTTCGGCAAAAAATACTCCGCACAAGACAGGTATCAACAGTTCTTTTCGAATCATTATTGCAAAAACGGCAATTATTCCGCCTATTGTTAAACTTCCCGTATCGCCCATGAATACTTGTGCAGGATAGGAGTTATACCATAAAAATCCTGTAAGAGCGCCGATAAATGCTCCCGCAAAAATTACAAGTTCGCCCGAATCGGGAATATACATTATGTTCAAATATCCTGCATAAATTACATTTCCGGACAAATAGGCAAAAATGCCAAGTACAACTCCGATTATAGCCGATATTCCCGTTACCATGCCATCCATTCCATCGGTAAGATTTGCTCCGTTTGAAACTGCCGTTATAATCAAAATTACGGCAAAAACGAAAACTATCCATGTAATTGCAGATGTTTGGTCGTTTCCGGGAACAAGCATGTTGTAGTCAAATTCGTTGTCTTTTAAAAACGGAATGGTTGTGATTGTGGATTTTACGTTAGTTTCGGTTTCCGTCAGTATTGCCTGTTCGTTATTAATAATGATACTGTCAACCTTTTCACGCACAACGATGCTGTCGCTGAACCACATTGTAAGTCCTACGATTAATCCCAGCCCTATCTGTCCTACAATTTTAAATTTTCCTTTTAATCCTTCCTTGTTATGACGGAATACTTTTATATAATCGTCTAAAAATCCGATTAGCCCGAGCCATATTATCGACACAATCATTAGAATGATATACACATTTGTGAGATTACAAAATAAAAATACGGGAATGAGAATACTTAAAAGTATAATGATTCCGCCCATTGTAGGCGTGCCTTTCTTTTGCAGCTGCCCTTCAAGACCCAAATCCCGAATTTCCTCGCCGATTTGCTTTCGCCTTAAAAATTTAATTACATACTTGCCGAAAATCATCGATATGATCAGCGAAAAAATTAAAGTCATTGCAACTCTGAAACTGATGTACCTGAATACTCCGCTGCCCGGCACGCTAAAATGCTTATTAATATATTCAAACAAATGATACAGCATGACTATTTTATATTGTTAAAAATTTCGTTAATAATTTCCCTGTCGCTGAAATGATTTCGCACTCCGTTGATTTCCTGATATGATTCGTGTCCTTTGCCGGCAACCAGAATAACACTGTCCGGCTTTGCCATCATGACTGCCGTTCGTATTGCCTCGCGGCGGTCGGCAATTATTAAAGTCTTTTTCAGGCAGGCAGGAGTAAGACCTTCGCACATGTCTTTCAATATGTCTTCCGGTTTTTCATTTCGCGGATTATCGGATGTAAGTATTGCAAGTCCGCTGTTTTCGCCTGCAATTTTTGCCATTATCGGACGCTTTCCCCTGTCGCGATTTCCTCCGCATCCTACAACGGTTATTAACTGTTTCTTCGAGCAGATTTCGGTTATTGTTGCAATTACATTTTCGAGCGCATCGGGAGTGTGAGCATAATCAATAATTGCAGTTACGTTATTGTTTGCCCGGATACATTCAAACCTTCCGGCGGCAGGATTCAAGTCGCTCAACAGTCGTAAAGCTTCGTTTTTTTCTATTCCGAGCTCGCGCGCCGCAGCATAAACAGCCAGCAGATTGTATGCATTAAAAACGCCGATACACTTGGTCCAGACATCCATATTGTCAATGTTCAGTAACATTCCGGTAAAGCCGAGTTCAAGAATTTTGCATTTGTAGTCGGCAATTTTTTTCAGCGCATAAGTTTTGTATTTTGCTTTTGTATTTTGCATCATCACTTTTCCGTTACGGTCATCGATGTTTGTAAGCGCAAAAGCTGATGCCGGTAAATTGTCAAAAAATTTCTTTTTTGCTTTTATATATTCTTCAAAACTTCCATGATAATCAAGATGATCGCGGGTAATATTTGAAAAAATGCCTCCCGCAAAGGTTAATCCTGCAATTCGCTCCTGAACAACAGAATGAGAACTGACTTCCATAAAACAGTAATCGCAGCCTGCTTCAACCATTTTACAAATCAGCTCGTTTAATCGAATCGCATCGGGAGTTGTATGAGTTGTTTCGATTTTTTGATTGTCGATATAATTGGCTATTGTGGATATCAAACCTGCCCTGTATCCGTAATTTTTTATCAGTCTGTACAGTAATGTTGCTGTTGTTGTTTTTCCGTTGGTTCCTGTTATTCCTACAAGTTTAAGCTTTGACGAAGGATTTCCATAAAATTCCGAAGCGATGATTCCCATAGCCGCATTACTGTTGTCAACTTTTATATAAGATGTTTTTTCGTTAAGCGTTTCGGGAAAATGTTCGCAGACAATTGCCGTCGCTCCCTGCCTTATGGCGTCATCAATAAAATGATGTCCATCGGTATTTGTTCCTGCAACGGCGAAAAACAGCTGATTTGCACAAACATTACGAGAATCAAATCCAAGCGAGCAGATATTTGCATCGTTGCTGCCTGCAATTTCACTTACTTTTATTTTTGATATCAGTTCCAGTAATTTCATCATTCCGGTAATTTATTGCGTTTTCAAATTATATTTCCATTTCCAGGTGTATTGTTGCATCTTTTGAAACAGCTGTTCCCGGCGCAATCGACTGGCGCTTTATTTTTCCCTTGCCGGAAAATGTTACTTTCAATCCTGATTTTTCAAGCAGGTAAATGGCATTTCTCAATCCCATGTTTATTACCGATGGAACTTTGCTTTCATCAATCTGTATTTTTGTTGCGGTCAGTTTCGAGCTGTTTCTTGAAACGTTGACCCAGTCGCCGCTTTTTGCATCGCTGTCAACGGGAATATCCAATTTTGACATGATGGTTTTTGCCTGTTGAAACAGAGTATTTTTCATATTCGGCAAATATAACGAATCTCTGTTGCGTTCAACAGGCTCATGCCAGTTTATATCCGAAGAATAAAGCTTTTGCGCAATCTCAATAAATATTGGAGCAGCGTAGGTCGATCCGTAAAAATTACCTTTAATCGGCGGACTGTACAATACAACTATTATTGAATATCTTGGCCTGTCTGCAGGAATATAGCCTACAAAACTTGCCTGATAAGCAGCTGCTCCCGAAGCATCTTTATAGTATGAAACTCTTATCGAATCTGTAATCTGTTGCCTGATGCCGTTTATAACCGTATCTCTGACACGCTTCTTAAATTTGTCTGTGATGCGTTGCGCTGTTCCTGTTTTTCCTGCAAATTCAAATCCCAGTAAATCCTTGAATTTTTTTACCGTTCCCGAATCAACAACGCCCTGAAGCGCTTCACGAGTTTTCGATAAGGTTTCTTCAGAACATATTCGTTCGTTTATGACTTTGTCGGGATATGACTTTATTTCCTGACCGTTGCGAATTATTTTTTTTACGAACTTGGGCTTCACCATTTTTCCGTTGTTGGCAACCGCATTGTAAAATGTAAGAGTATGTACCGGCGCAAACTTGACATAATATCCGTATGACGAAGGCGCTAATAAATTCTGATTGACCTGCTTTTCGGTTTCCATTTCGGCATAGGAATGAGCTTCTCCATCAATTTGCAGATTCAATGATTTTTGAAACAGCCCGATTGAATGCAGCTTGTCGAAAAAGCTTTGCGGATTGGCGCCGTAATATTTTGTTACGAGCTTTGCAATTCCTATGTTTGATGAATTGGCAAAGATTTTTTTTACCGAAAGCTTTCCAAAAATATGATCATCTCTGACTTTATATCCCCTGTACAGCCATGTCATTGTTTTTCCGTTTTTTTCAGCATCCGCTTCAACATTAATCACGTCATCCAGCTTTACAAATCCGTCATCAAGCAGAGCTATCAATGAAGCAAGTTTGAACGTTGATCCCGGATCGCTTCTTTCCCTTAATGCATAATTGTATGTTTCGTCGTAAGTTCCGTTGGGCTGTCGTTTCATGTTTGCTATTGCGCGAATTTCGCCTGTTGCGGTTTCCATCACGATTGCCGTTCCGCCTTCTATGGATATGCCGTTTTCATTGCCTTTGTAAATTTGCTGCATCAGCGCTTTTTCGGTTGCTTCCTGTATATTCAAATCCAAAGTTGTAACAACATCACAACCGATTTCGGGCGCAGTATTTTTTTTGCTGTTTAGCGGCTGATCTCTTTGATTGACAGCTTGCAAACCATCTTTCCCTCGGATATATTCGTCAAACGACTTTTCAATTCCGCCTGAAACATGCTCCCCATTACTGTTGATTCTACCTATGGTAGCGATTGCAAACGGATCGTAAATGACAACGCGTCGCGTTTTTTCATTATGTATTAATCCGCTGTTTCCTTTGCCAAGTTTGAAAACAGGAAATTTTAACAGTCTTTCCAGTTCGGCATAGTTAATATTTCTGTTGCCAATGGCTTCGTTTCGATATTTTTGTGATTTATTTTTTATTATATCCTGTATTTTATCCTTTATAAATGACTTGTAATAGCTTGCCGGCTTATCTTTAAAAAGACTTGACAGCGAATCCGCCAGTCCGTTTATTTCATTGTAAATTAATTCATTGGCTTTTATGGTGTCTTCTTTACGGTTCTCTTTAATTCTTTTTTTCAATTCGTTTTTGCGCTTTTTGATTTCCTTTTCCGATTTCAGTCCGAGTTTTTTGATTTCGGCTTCCAGTTCCCGATAGAGTTTATTGCGGTACAGTGTCATTTTTTTACTTTCGCTGTCAAAAATATTCTCTGTCATGGCGTAAAAATCAACTCTTATGTCATATACGGGAAGTGATGTGGCAAGCAGTTTCATGTCGTGCGTGTAAATATCTCCGCGACCTGCAGTTATCGGTTTTACCGTTATTTTTTCGGCATGGGTTTTCAGGTCGGTAAAAAATTGCAGATAAATAATTTTAGCAATAATCAGTAAACTTATAAACACTGTTAATAAATAAAACAGCGTTATTCGGCGGATTATGTTTTTTACTGTTGTCATTTTATTTTGTTTTTATGCGTTTAAAAGGAGTTTTTGATTCTTTTAGTGTTGAATGTCTGTCATGTAATTTTTTTATAATTTCCGATTTTTTCTTTGCATTTGACAGTTTATTTAACTGATTTACGTATTCGACTCTCAACAACATTAGTTCTCTGTCTAATTTTTTGTTTTCTATTGCAGTGGTTTCAACTTTGTAGCAGTATCCGATATAAAATACGGCAATGAAAAAAAGAAAAAAAATATATCTTAAATGCTTTTGAATATTTTTATTTATAAATATTTTCCCCGATATAATGTCTTTCAATATGTTATTTGAATTTGAATCTGTATTCCGATTTTCCCTTATGTTGTTTGTTTCTTCCATATTTATATTTTTTCTGCTATTCTGAGTTTGGCGCTTCGTGCGCGGCTGTTTTTTTCTGTTTCCGAATCGCTTGGCGCTATTGCTTTACGTGTAATCAGCCTGAAAGGACAATAGATATTTCCGTAAAAATCTTTTTCTATTTTTCCATCCGTATTTCCCGACCGCATAAAATTTTTTACAGTCCGGTCTTCTATCGAATGATAAGTTATAACAGCCAGTCGTCCTTTGCTTTTCAAGCTTTTGAGCGAATGAACAAGCATTTGTTCGAGCGCACCCATCTCCTGATTTACCTCGATTCTCAACGATTGAAAAACCTTTGCCAAAAACCTGTTTTCATCCTTTTGAGGCGTAACGGGCTTTATTGCTGCTAAAAGCTCATCAACGGTTTTTACAGGTTTTTCATTGCGTTTTTCAACAATCATTTTTGCAATCCGACCTGCATTTTTTAATTCTCCGTAATTGCGGAATATGCATGTTAATTCGTTTTCGGAATATTCGTTCAAAAGATTTGCCGCCGAAACTTCGGAATTTTTATTCATTCTCATGTCAATATCTGCGTTATACCTGAACGAAAAACCGCGCGAAGCATCATCAAAATGATGCGACGAAACTCCGAGATCTGCAAGTATTCCATCTACTTTGTCAATTTTGTTGAAGCGTAAAAAATTGTGTAAAAAACGAAAATTATTCCTCACAAAAATAAACCGTTCATCAGTTATCTTATTTGCTTCGGCATCGCTGTCGCGGTCGAATGCAACAAGTTTGCCCGTAGTCAGCCGTTTCAGTATTTCACGCGAATGACCGCCTCCGCCGAATGTCGCATCAACGTATGTTCCGGCAGGATTGATGTTAAGTGCATCAACGCTTTCGTTCAATAAAACCGGTATGTGATACTTGTCATTCATTATATTTAAATTATATGCAAATCTATCCTAAATATTTTTGAGCAGCTTCCGAAAATGTATCTTCGTTCATTGTCAAAGCATCTAATTTGGGAGCGCTCCAAATTTCAATATGGTCATCAAGACCTATAAATGCAACTTCAGCCGTTGCTTCAATCATGTTGAGCAATCGCCGGGGAACAGTAATTCTGCCGCTGATTTCATCCGGAGTAGCTTCGGCTCGGTTATTCATAAATGTACGCCAAAACTCGGACTGTTCCCTGTTCAGCAGATTGAGTTTGCTTTTCATTTGACCTACTAATGCCGCCCAGGCTTCAACAGTGTACATCGACAAACATTTTTGATAAAAATCTTTCTGTATCACCAAACGTTTCTCCGAATGTAAAAACAGCTCGCTTTTGAATGCAGCGGGAAACACGATGCGTCCTTTTGCATCGATCTTGCTTGTGTATGTGCCTATAAACAGAGCCATTTTTTAATCTTTTGTTCGGTTAATAATTTATTTTAATCTTTCACGCTGCAAATATATGTATTTTTCTGCCACATCGTGTAACTTTTTGCCACTATTTTTATCAAAACACAGTAATCTTTTGCTAATACATTGATTATAAGTAAAATATATTATCAACAATAAATGTTAATAAATTGTTGATAACTATTTAAAATTTGTTAATTACGATGTTAAATCCTGTTGCTAAGATTTAAAGGCTCTATAACGAATCGTGTGAGTGGATAAGATTAATTCGGTATTTGAACCGTCATCCCGACGAAAGTCAAAATCACCTATACAACATGAGATTCCGCGTCAAGCGCGGAATGACAGACTTTTGAGACCGTCTTTGCTGAGACTGCAATCTTTAAATTAAAGATGGTAAATATGAAAATGATAAATAAAAAATGTCCAGTAGTTGACAAAATGTCAATAGAAAGATTACGGCGTACATGCCGCGCGAGGCGATTGTCGGTTTTTTGCCATGTTTCAATAATTTCACATTGATATTTCGAGTAAACGCGCACGCTGATCCGGGATTAGCCTGACCTCATCAATTTCGGAAGGAATGAGAATTGTTTCGCATTTTATCAGCGTTTCGCTTTTGCCGTTACATTCCAGAACAGCGCTACCGTCAACGCACATGTAAACCGTAAACGAATCAGCATCAGCGTAATTGCGGATTACCGTATCGTCGAAATCAACCGTTTTAACCGAAAAATGCCTATTTCGGCAAATATCCGAACTGCTGTTCCGTATGGCTTCGTATTCTGTTTTGTACGCCCTATGCGAACTGTAATCTATGATATCCAAAGCCAGATCTACATGCATCTGTCGCGCCGTTTTTGCATCGTATTCGCGTCCCCAGTCATAAATGCGATACGTAATATCGGATGCGGTTTGAACTTCGGCAAGCAGTATGCCTTTCCCTATCGAATGAATTCGTCCAGACGGAATTTCAAATACATTTCCGCATTTTACTTTTTCAAAGTTCAGAAAATCGGGCAAGTTCCTGTTGTGTAAGGATTCCTGTAATATTTTCCTGTTTATGTCCTGATTGAATCCCACGCATATTTCGGCATCGCTTTCGGCTTCGATTACATACCACATTTCTTCTTTACCGTAGGCATTATGACGCTTCAATGCAACTTCATCACCGGGATGCACCTGTACCGACAAAGGTTGTGCGGCATCAATAAATTTCAGCAGCAGGGGAAATTCCATTCCATATTTTTCATAAACCGATTCTCCAACCAAATCGCCCATGTATATTTCTATAAGCTCCTGTAAGCTGTTTCCTGCCAGAAATCCGTTTGCAACAACCGAAATATTGCCGCTTATCGGCGACAGTTCCCACGATTCGCTTATTTGTCTGCCGTTTTTGATTTTTTTCAGTCCGGCAAGTTTTGTACCGCCCCAAACGTAAGTTTTATATATTGGAATAAATTTTAAAGGATAAAGCATAATTTTATATAATTTAAAACGACAATGAAATCCCGACGCCAATCATTTGCTTGAATTGCAGGCGGGGACCGAGTACTTCGCCCGTATTCGAATCTTTTATTTTGATATCATCATCATATAAAAGTTTCCCGTAAATCCGGGATGAAAACCATTTGGTTATTTTTACATTCCAGTCAAATTCCCAGCTTATGTCGATGTTGCCGAAATTATTCTGCCAGCTCGAAAAAAGTTCGAGCGAGCTGTTTATCGTACTTTTCGACTTTAGCGTTTTTGAATACGTAGCCTTGATCGATGAACCTATTTCAGATAAGGATCGGTGTCCCGGATCAACGCCGAAATCGCCTCTGTTCGACAGCATGGTATCTAGAACGAAAGTGTATTTTGCCGAAAAAGGCGACAACATAAACGACAGTTCTGCAGCAGGCTTATAGTCCATACCAAGTGAAGCAATAAAATATCCCGGAGCCATAAACCGCGAAGTATACTTATTTTTATCGGGCGGCGGATATGTTTTGTACCCTTTGTCAAACTGTGTTTTTAATTGTAATGCCAACGAATAGTACCATTTTTGTGATGAGCGTAATCCGAATTTTGTAAAAAAATCAATCTTATCGTTGTTTTTTAAAAAATTATCTTCCTGATATGTCAATCCGTAAGCCATGTCCAATGTTGTTTCCCAGGTAAATTTCGTTTCACTGTACATCGATTTAAGCCCAATCATGGCAACTCCCGCAATAGAATTTGCGCCTCCTGCAGACCAGTTGCTGAAAGATGTTTGCGTAAGAGTAAGCGAAGGCGAACCGCTGATTTTCCAGTCAGGCTTTACTTTAACAGTATCCCTTTTTGTATCAGCAGCTTCACTTGCAACATTTTCTCCATCCGATTGCGCCATAAGATCATAATAACACGTAAACATAAAAACAATTAGTAAATACAATAAATTTTTCATCAACACAAATTCAATTAATAATCAGTATGTGCAAAATTAGCATATTTACTGCACAAAAACAGTATTAATTTCAAAAAATATCTTAAATAAAGATAATGCCAATCGTAAAATTCGTTAGTAAAGCTATATGTTTTGGCTTGCATAATATATAGAACAGGCATTTTATGGAAATAATTTATATCCTTGCAAGATGCCGCGCAAAGATACATGAAAATTAAACACCGCTTCAATCTGCTTGCCGCCTTGTGTAATCCTGATTCAGATTACTGATCATTTTCCGAAGATGTCCTGTATGTCCGAAAACTTCAATTTTTTCCCCGATTTAAAGAATTTCAATAAAATTGATTTTCCATACATGTTCGGAACTTCTGAAATTTTAGAAAATTCCAAAATTTCCCTGCGTTTCTTTCTCAATATTCCTATTGACTTATAAAAGTGGAAATGAGCTTTAATTACTGCTGCAAAACCGGTAAGCTTCAAGGAAACCAAAAATACTGCCGCCGAAAAAAAATCCAATGCCAACCGTGCAAACACTGTCCGCTTAAACTTTTTTTCCGGCAAATTTTTTACAAGCATAAACAAATTGTTGCGAAAATTCAAGTATATTTTTTTCGGATTATCGGTTTCAAGCGTTCCTCCGCCAAGATGAAAAACCGCTGACTGCGGAATACACGCGAGCGAATATCCCGCGTGCTGTATTCTCCAGCATAAATCGATTTCTTCCATGTGAGCAAAAAAGTCTTCGTCGAATCCTTTTAACCTGTTATAAATTTCGGAACGGACAATCATGCACGCGCCTGCTGCCCAAAATACATTTACCGGCATATCATACTGTTTTTCATCGATTTCGATACTGTTCAAAATTCGTCCCCTACAAAACGGATAGCCATATCTGTCAATATATCCACCGGCGGCGCCGGCATATTCAAAGTGCGTTTTTTGCCTGTACGATAATATTTTAGGCATACATGCGGCAACATTATCATTTTCATCAAGATGCGAAATCAAGGGCGCGAGCCAGTTTTCGGTAACTTCTACATCCGAATTGAGCAATACAAAATATTTTGCGCTTATTTTTTCCAAGGCGCGATTGTATCCGCCTGCAAAACCGTAATTCCTGTCGAGAATGATCTGTTCCGTACCGGGAAAGTTTTGCAATAGAAACTCCAAAGAATCATCGGTTGAACCATTATCTGCAATTACGATCTTTGTTTGTTCGCAAACTGTATTTTTTATTACCGATGGCAAAAATTCTTCCAATATTTTTCGTCCGTTCCAATTCAAAATCACAACGGCAACTTTGGTTTCATAATCAGCGGAATATATTTTATTATTTACATTTCCCGTATTCATTTCAGTCATTGCATGTAAGCGATTGCCTGTTTCTTTACTGTTTTTATTTCAAAAATATTCGGCCAGCGCTTGCCTGTAACAAAAATACGCCTGTTTTTCACATCGCAGGCAATTCCGTTAAGGCAATTTTCATCATCTGCATCTTTATATATTCCGCTTAAATCAATTTCGCCGACAACCGCTCCCGTTTCCGGATTTATCATCACTATTGTATTTGTTTGCCAGACGTTAGCCCAAATCAATCCATATATAAATTCAAGCTCGTTGAGCTGACTGACATTTCCTTTGTCATTGCAGACTTCAATTCTCCTGACTTCGACAAAATTTTCAGGATTTACAAAACTTATAATCGACGAGCCGTTGCTTACAGCCAGTAAATCGCCGACTGTCGTAATTCCCCAGCCTTCATTCGGATACGGCAGTACGGCAAGCCTGTCGAAAGTGTTTTTATCATATATGAAACATTGATGTTCACGCCACGAAAGCTGATAAATTTTCTCGTTTACAAGCGTAACGCCTTCACCGAAAAAGTTTTCGCCAAGATTCACCGATTTAACAACATTGCCCGATGCGGGTTCAATCTGCAATAATGCCGAACTTCCGTAATGTCCGGTGCCTTCATACAAAAATCCTTCATCAAAAAATAAGCCTTGAGTAAAAAATTTCGTATTGTGAGGATACTGTTTAACAATCGAATAAGTGTAATACTGCGGTGCAGGCGGAAAATATTTCAGAACAAAAGCCGTATTTGCAACTTCAACTCCACCGGCTCTCATACTCAGGCGCAGCGACTGTCTTCCCGTGCGTTTTTCGGTCATCGTCCATTTGCAGCTTGCGCCCGAAAAGCGGGCAACCTCGCTGTTGTTAACAAACAGAACCGTTGTATCAATGCTGAAACTGTCGTTTTTTATTTCGTATGCAATGTTAATTATTTCGTTCTGTTTTACTTGCTGTCCGTTTTGCGGAGACACAAGAATTACGCTGTTTTCTTTAGTATTTTTCGGCGTTTCCGTTTTGCCGTTATCTGCCCTTCGGGCGCTTTTGCAGGCAAAAATATTAATAAATAATGCAAATAATAATAAATATCTCAACATATTTTTGTAGTTTTGTGGCAAATTTACGTGAAATATTTTAAATTGCAACAGCCAATATAAAAAAGCTGTTTTTATTTATAAAATTTAAGAATATGTGGACAATAACAAAGAAGATAATTCCAAATATATTAACGTCATTCAATTTATTATCAGGTTGTTTAGCTTTGGTATTTGTTTTTCGGAATGAATTTGAAATAGCATCATACTGTTTATTTTTTTCCGTGTTTTTTGACTTTTGCGACGGACTGTCTGCCCGTATGCTCAAAGCTTATTCGGCATTGGGCGTGCAGCTGGATTCGCTGGCTGATATGGTAAGTTTCGGCGTTGTTCCGGCAGCAGCATTGCATCAGCTGCTGATTAAATTAGATCCTGACATTTTGAAAATTCCTATTATCGGAGTGCCATTATACGGATTTCCGTTTATAATTACTGTTTTTTCGGCTCTGCGTCTTGCAAAATTCAATATCGACGAACGTCAACACAGTGCATTTTTGGGATTGCCGACGCCTGCAAATGCAATATTTATATTGTCAACAGTACTCGCTGCAAAAGAATACGTATTCATTCGGGATATTCTAAATTCCGATGTTTCTATAATAATATTATGCATCGTAATGTCGATATTAATGGTTTGCGAAATTCCAATGTTTGCGCTGAAAATAGACCTTAATGAAAGTTGGCTGGTCAAAAAAAATATCACAAAAATCATATTTTTGGCAATATCGCTGATATTTATAATACTGTTTGGCTTTGCGGGATTAAGCTTGTCTGTTATACTGTATATTTTACTGTCTGCTGTGAAGTGGCTTTTAAAAATATCCGAATAAAAATGTATAATCAAATAAAAAATTAAATACTGAAATGAAAAAGATAATATTGACACTTTTAACGATTCTGCTTGTCAATTCAACATTCAGCCAGAGCAGAGAAAGATACTCTGAACTGATAAATGACGCTGTCAAACTTCATGCTGACAAAGAATACCTGAATGCAGGCTGTAAGTTTTCGGAAGCGTTTGATACATACAGCCCTTATGCACAAGTCGGCGACAGGTATAAAGCCGCCTGTGCATGGGCATTGGCAAATCAGGCTGACTCTGCATTTGTTCAGCTTTTTTACATTGTTCATCTTGAAGACTTTTCCGATTTAAATATTATTGACGATGCCGATTTGTCTTCACTTCACCCGGATGAACGATGGAATTTTATTATTGACATTGTTAAGGGAAATTACGAAAAAACAGGCAAACTTGATAGGGCATTATCGGCAAAACTTGATTCCATTTACAGAGAAGACAGGCTTTACAGGCTCGAAATCGACGAAATGGAACAGAAATACGGTCGCAATTCAAAAGAAGTTCAGGAACTTTTCAGTATTATGAACAAGAAAAATGCCGATAATGTTGTTGAAGTAACAAAGATTCTCGATAAAAGAGGCTGGCTTGGACCGGATATTATAGGCGAGCGTGGAAGTAAAACCCTGTTTTTGGTCATGCAGCGTGCCGACGTGCAAACTCAGGAAAATTATTTTCATGTGATGGAAAAAGCCGTACAGAAAGGAGATGCCGACCCTGCAGATTTGGCTTTGCTTGAAGACAGGATAGCATTAAAACAGGGAAAGCCACAAATATACGGAAGTCAGATTGGCATTGATATCAAAACAGGAAAATATTATGTAATACCAATTGAAGATCCTTACAATGTAGATGAAAGGCGAATAAAAGTCGGGCTTGGCAAATACAAAGACTATCTTTCTATTTTCGGACTGACCTGGAATGTTGACGAATATGTGAAAGAATTGCCCGAGCTTAAAACCAAGCACGGAATTAAATGAAATGCATAATATTAAAATCATGTATAAAAAACAGTAAATAAAAAAATTATGAAATTCGTATCAGAAATAGACGTAATGCCTCTTAAGGCTCTTTTAGATCCGCAGGGAAAAGCTGTTACAATGACACTGCATAACAATGGTTACATGCAAATTGAAAATGTGCGCATAGGCAAACACATAACGCTTGAAGTTGAAGCAGAATCGCAAGATGAAGCCGAAAAAAAAATGAATGAAATTTGCATAAAACTTTTACACAATCCTGTTATGGAAGGTTATCAATTTACAGTTAATGAATTATAATTTTGACATGAAATCAAATACAAATAAATGCGTTATGGAAAATAATTACAAAGAAATCCATCAATCAGCTATAGTTGTTGACTTGCATAACGACTATATGGAAGAACGAATAAATCATCCGGAATATCGCCTGTTTGCAAACGATAAGCATCATACAGACGTTGCCCGCCTGAAAAAAGGCGGCGTAAATGTTCAGTTTTTTGTTATTTGGACACGCCCAGATGATTATAAAAATCATTTTGCACGGGCTATTAAACTTATTGATATTCTTAATCATGACATAGACGAATGTAATGGCGAAATAAAACTGGCAGGTAATTACAGCGATATATTATCAATTGTTGACAGCAAAAAAATTGCAGCCGTAGTGTGCCTCGAAGGCGGACAGCTGATTGGCAGAAATGTCAATAATGTAAACAGACTTTATGAGCGCGGAATGCGCTATCTCACGCTTGCATGGAATTACGGAACAGAATGGTGCGGCGGAGCAAATGACGAAAACAGTAAAGGTATTACAGAATTCGGCAAACAGGTTATAGACCGCCTGAATGAACTCGGCGTGATGATTGATGTGTCGCATGTAAATAAAAAATCGCTTGAAGATGTTTTGAACTACACAGACAGAACTGTTATTGCAACACATTCCGGCGCTTATGATGTTAACGAAAGCAAGCGCAATTTGAGTGACGAACACATAAAAGAAATTGCACGCAGAGGCGGAGTCATAGGTTCTGTTTTTTATCCGTATTTTTTAAATAATACCGACAAAGCCACAATAAAAGATGTACTGAAACATATCAATTACATTGCCGAGCTTACGGGAAATGTTGATTGCATTGCGCTTGGTTCTGATTTTGATGGCATTGACATTACTCCTGCGGGACTTGAAAACGTTTCAAAATTTCCCAATCTTACACAAGCGCTGGTCAACGAAGGTTATACCGAAGACGAAATAATAAAAATACTCGGAGCGAATGCCTTGAGGGTTTTTAAAAATATTTGCGGCTGATTCTTTAGCACGGCGCAGTATCCAGGATACACCGGACGGTTTTTCCCCATTGCTCAGACGAAATTTTAGTAAAATGCTCCGTACGAAAATCATTCATTGGAGGAACAGGTTTGTTGTATTCGGTATGGTGATAAACAAATCCGCATTTTTTTTGCGTTCATTGACAAAACTTTCACAACGCTTTTCCCAGTCCTCAAACAACCCGACAAAACTCTCTTTATCCGTGTGTGCCAACCATTTAACAATATTATGCAACTCCTTTGAAGCAGCAAGTTCAGGGCGTTTGGTCAGGTTGCGTTCAACGATTTTATGCTGATGAAAAACGTACAACCGAACACGATATTGAGACAGTTCTTTTATCAGTCCGTAAAACCTGTCGCAAACAATGCCTTCTATAATAAAATCATTGTATTTCAGATACTTAACTCCTTATAAATAATTCGCAACCGTTTCTTTACGCTCAATATATTTGCGCCACAAAATCTTATTACTGCGGTTGTCTCTGAACACGATTACACCAAAATTTCTACCCCAATAAATTGTGTCCATGAAAACAATAACACGTTTATATTCAATATTTTGACAAAATTCATAACGATAAGTATTCAACCTGCGGCGTATC
>JAISDB010000051.1 GCA_031265155.1 Prevotellaceae bacterium
TGCTCGAAATTCCGCCGAAATTTGAGGAAAACCTCAACCGCGAAAATTCGGCAGGCGTAATGATTGCCGCCAATGCCGTAAATGGCATGAAAGGCGGTTTGGGGTCAGCATACCTCACAGGCATTATTGCCGACTACAATCGCGACCTGATTACAAAACAAACGCCCGAAGCAGCCCGGGCAAAGCCCGCAGTAGAAGTGCGCCCGCTTTTTCGCTTCAACCCTGCATTGAGCTACAAAGTATTTATGATACCCGCGTTAATGGCGATGATGCTGGCAATGATTTGTGGTTTTTTACCTGCCCTCAACATTGTGAGCGAAAAGGAAAACGGCACAATCGAACAGATGAATGTTACACCGGTGAATAAATTCACGTTCATTCTTTCAAAACTCATTCCTTACTGGACGGCAGGTTTTGTGGTAGCAACACTTTGTATGCTTACGGCATTTGTATTTTACGGAATGATGCCCCAAGGGTCAATTTTATTGCTTTATCTTTTTGCGGCAGTGTTTGTGTTGAGTTTCTCCGGTTTCGGGCTAATCGTTTCCAACTATGCGAAAAACATTCAGCAAGCAATTTTTATCATGTTCTTTTTCGTGATAACGCTGATTTTCCTCAGCGGACTGTTCACGCCCTACCAAAATATGCCCGAATGGGCGCAGGTTATGGGCAATATCAGTCCGCTCAAGTACTTCATTCGGGTTTTGCGGATGATTTACCTGAAAGGCGCTACATTCTTTGACATGCAACACCTTTTCTACCCGCTTTGCGCTTTGGCAGTGTTTTTCAACGGCTGGGCGGTGTTGAGTTATCGAAAGAAGAGCGTGTAATAAGTAAAGGGTTAGGAACTTAATAAAGAATCATATATACTAAATTAACAATGCCCAAAACAGTATGTTTAGTCGAATTTACAAAAAGTTTATGCGTGTAGTTTCATGGACTTTATAACTTTATTTGTACCTTTGCGCCTCAAAATTTTAATAATGGATTTACAGTTGGAAATTAAACGTCGTCGGACTTTTGCGGTAATAGCGCATCCCGATGCAGGAAAAACAACATTAACAGAGAAACTTTTGCTGTTTGGTGGCGCTATTCATACGGCAGGCGCTGTGCGTTCAAATAAAATCAGGAAAACGGCAACATCCGATTTTATGGAAATCGAACGGCAGCGCGGAATTTCTGTTGCTACGGCTGTAATGCAATTCGAATACCATGGTATTAAAATAAATATTCTTGATACTCCAGGACACGAGGATTTTGCCGAAGATACCTACCGTACTCTTTCTGCCGTTGACAGCGTAATTATTGTTATTGACGGAGCAAAAGGAGTGGAAACGCAAACGTTAAAACTTATGAATGTATGCAGAATGAGAAAAACTCCGGTAATTGTTTTTATCAACAAACTCGACCGAGAAAGCAAAGATCCTTTCGACTTGCTTGATGAAATAGAAAAAAAGTTGCAAATAAAAGTTCACCCTTTGACGTTTCCCATCAACATGGGTTCGCGTTTTAAGGGCGTATATAATCTTTTCGACAGAAAACTGAATTTATTTTATTCGGAAAATAAACAGACACTTGATTTTGAAACTGTTGAATTTACCGATTTAACATCTGTCGAACTTGAAAAATATATTGGCGATGATGCCGAAAAGCTTCGCAGTGATGTTGAACTGCTGGACGGAGTTTATGCCGGTTTTAATATTGATGAATATCTTCAGGCTAAAGTTGCTCCAGTATTTTTCGGAAGCGCGGTAAATAATTTTGGCATAAAGGAATTGCTTGACTGTTTTATACAAATAGCCCCGCATCCGCAAAAAACGCTTACTGATATTAGGGAAGTTGATCCTTTTGAAGAAAAAATGACAGGATTTGTGTTCAAAATTCATGCAAATATGGATCCTAATCATCGCGACAGAGTAGCTTTTTTGAAAATATGTTCCGGCATTTTTGAACGCAACAGGGCATATACTCATGTTGCTCTTGGAAGGCAGTTAAAATTTTCATCTCCAAACACATTTATGGCAGATAAAAAAACAGTTATTGATTTTGCTTTTCCCGGCGACATTGTCGGTCTGCACGATACTGGGAATTTTAAAATAGGAGATACTGTGACCGAAGGCGAGATAATTAATTTTCAAGGTATTCCGAGTTTTTCTCCGGAAAATTTTCGTTACATCGAAAATGCAGATCCAATGAAATTCAAACAGCTTGCAAAAGGTATTGATCATTTGATGGACGAAGGTGTTGCCCAGCTTTTTACAAGCAGGTTTAACGGACGCAAAATCATAGGAACTGTAGGCATGCTTCAGTTTGATGTTATTCAGTATCGACTCGAACACGAATACGGAGCAAAGTGCAAATACGAACCTCTCAATCTTTACAAAGCCTGCTGGATAAAAAGCGACAATGCCACACAGCTTGCCGATTTCATGAAACGCAAGCATACCAACATGGCAACCGACAGGCACGGACGCAATGTTTATCTTGCCGACACTGCATTTGCGCTACAGTCGGCACAAACCAATTTCAGCGATATAAAATTTTATTTTACAAGCGAATTTTAACAGGTTATCAAAAACGCCGGCTTTTGCCGTTTTTTTTTCTGTTGCGCTTACTGCCGTTATTGTTTTGCGATTTTGTCGATCCTGTACTTTTACGGGTATTTTCATAAAAATTATTTTCATCACTGTGATTTCTTTGCCGTTTTCCTTCTTTTACGGTATCAATGACAAACGGAGTTCTGTTGTTTTTGTAAAAAGCGTTTATAAGCTGCTCTGACTGGTCGGCAAATACATCAAAAAATGTAAACTTGCCGGATATTTCAATATTGCTTATATTTATTGATTTGTCGTTGGTTACATCATTTATAAGTCCCAAAACCGAACGTGGAGATGCTTTTTGCCTGTCTCCGAAATTTATTTTCATCCGTATGCGCTGTCCGCGCTTTGATGTTTTTTCCTTGCTTCTGCGATTTTCACGACCGCGCTCATTGCGTGATTTATGTTCTTCACTGCGATTTGGCTTGTCGGGAATATTCAGGTCGGCTGCATTTTTGTAATAATCAAGAAATCTGTTAAATTCAAGCGAAACAAAGCGTCTGATAATATCTTCATTTTGAAGATATTCGAGTTTTTTGAATACGTGAGGAAGAAACTGGTCAATCTGTTCATCGTTTACCTGTACATGTTCCATTCTTTCTATCAGGTAAAAAAGCTGGCGTTTGCAAATATCCAAGCCCGAAGGCACATTTTCCTTTTTAAATGTTTTTTTAACCATGCGCTCTATTTCGCGAATACGGTTATGTTCACGCGAGTGAATTATCGAAACCGAAATGCCTTTTTTATTGGCTCGCCCTGTTCGCCCGCTGCGATGAGTATAAATTTCAACATCATCCGGAAGATTATAATTTATAATATGAGTAAGGTCGTTTACATCCAGTCCGCGAGCCGCCACATCGGTTGCAACAAGTATTTGCAGATTACGGATACGAAACTTGTTCATCACCGAATCGCGCTGCGGCTGGCTTAAATCACCGTGAAGAGCATCCGCATTGTAGCCGTCGCGCATAAGCTTTTCGGCAACTTCCTTTGTTTCCTGCCGTGTGCGGCAAAATACAATTCCGTAAATATCAGGATTTATGTCAACAATACGTTTGAGCGCCATGTAGCGGTTTGATGCCTGTACGGTATAATAAACATGCTCGACGTTGTCGCTGCCGGAATTGCGTATTCCTATTGAAATTGACTTTGATTCGTTCATGTATTTTTGCGCTATATGTTCGATTTCTTTGGGCATTGTTGCTGAAAAAAGCAATGTGCGCCGTTCTTCGGGAACACTTTGCAAAATTGTTTCCAAATCTTCCTGAAATCCCATGTTAAGCATTTCGTCGGCTTCGTCGAGAACTAAAAATTTCACACTGCCAAGTTTGATTTTTTTTCTGTTGATAAGGTCTATCAGCCGTCCCGGCGTTGCTACAAGTATTTGAGGCTGTTCGGTTAGCTGTTTTATTTGCGATACGATATTTTCGCCTCCATAAACAGGAACGATTTTTGTACCCTGCATGTATTGCGAATAATTTTTCAAATCGTTTGAAATCTGAATGCACAATTCGCGTGTAGGCGACAGTATTAAAGCCTGAATTTGTTTTTTATCGTTATCAATAAGGTTCAACAGAGGCAAGCCGAATGCTGCCGTTTTTCCTGTTCCTGTTTGTGCCAGTGCGATTAAATCGCGAGTTTCGTTCATCACGAACGGAATTACCTGTTCCTGCACAGGCATGGGATTTTCAAAACCTAAACAGTCAACCGCAGTAATTATTTCATTGCGTAATCCCAAATTTTCAAAAGTTGTCATAAAAAATAGTGTTTACACGCTTGATTTGTATCGGCTCGAAGATTCTTCATATATAATTTAAATAATATAAGTTTTGATTTATATAATTAAAAGTTGTTATTATTCAAAACGTGTAATCCCACAAAAGCGAAAGGCAGCAAGCCTTATAGAATTTTATCAAGAAAATACCAAACAAACGTTTGTTAAAAATTGGGCGCAAAGGTAATAAAAAATCTTATAATACAACTAATCTGATGATAAATATTTTAAAAACCGCTTACAATTTGAAAATAACAGCAACATTTTGAAGTATTGCCGTATCAGATATGATAATTTTTCAAGCATGAAAAAACAGAGATATGAATTGTCCAAAATGTAAAAAAAGATGAATATGTCAAATCAGTCTTCATCAAGCGTTACAGGCGTTACAAATGTAAATTCGTTTTGTTTGGCGGTGAAGTACAGGAAGCAAAAAAGACAATAAAACTTTGAAATTTTTTTGCCTGTATGCCTGTTTTTTGTTTTTAAATTTACAAAACAATTAAATTAACTTAAATTAAAAACATTTTTAACTTTTTCGTAATATTCCATATGGGAATAAATATTTATTTTGTATCTTTGTTTAAATAAATAAAAGTTTTCAAAAGTATATATTTATCAATTTTATTAAAATTTTACTTGGACAGGAGACTTTAATATTAAAATAACAGCTAATTTAAAAGTATAGAACGATGTTTGATACAAAAGTTTACGTGGAAAGAAGAAACACATTACGAAAAATGTTTCGTACGGGTTTATTACTGTTTATAGGAAATGGCGAATCGCCAATGAATTATCCATCAAATGCTTACAGATTTCGTCAGGACAGCACATTTTTATATTACTGGGGAATAAATTACCCCGACTGCGCTGCTGTAATTGATATTGACAAAGATATCGAGTGTTTATATATGAATGATGTTGATATTGACGACATAATATGGATGGGACCTCAGGAACCGGTAAAGGAAAAAGGAGCGCGTGCAGGAGTAAATTCTGTATATCAGCTCAAAGACCTTTTTACATCAATCAACAGTGCAGTACGCTTGGGACGAAAAATTCACTTTTTGCCTCAATATCGTCAGGATAGCTCCGAAATGCTGTCAACACTTTTGGGTATCAAATCAAAACATATAAGAAACTATGTTTCGCAAAAATTCATAAAAGCAGTAGTAGAAATGCGATCGGCAAAGGACGAATATGAAATAGAAGAAATAGAAAAAGCTTGTAACATCGGCTATAAAATGCATACCGCCGTAATGAAAATGTGCAAACCGGGATTAATGGAATATGAGCTGGCAGGAACAATTGAAGGAATCACAATGGCAAACAACGGATATATCTCATTTCCGGTAATATTATCGCAAAACGTACATACGCTTCATAACCACGACCATAGCCAAAAGCTCGCCGAAAACAGAATGCTGATAACGGATGCAGGAGCCGAAAACGAAATGAATTACTGTTCTGATTTTACACGGACAATACCCGTAAACGGAAAATTCACGCAGAAGCAAAAAGATATTTACAGCATTGTGCTTCAAGCAAACAGTAAAACCATAGAACTCGCAAAGCCCGATGTAACTTATAAAAGCATACATCTTGAAATTGCAAAAATCATAACGCGCGGCTTGTGCGACCTTGGCATAATGCGCGGAAATGTTGATGATGCCGTAGAAAACGGAGCGCATGCTCTTTTCCTGCCGCACGGACTCGGACACATGATGGGGCTTGATGTTCACGATATGGAAAATCTCGGCGAAAATTATGTTGGATACGATGACGAAATTGTACGTTCATCTCAGTTCGGAACATCAGCATTGAGGATGGGGCGTCGATTGCAGAAAAATTTTGTAGTTACCGATGAGCCGGGAATTTATTTTATTCCCGAACTTATTGCTAAATGGCAAAGCGAAAAAATTAACAGGGATTTTATCAATTACGAAAAGGTAAGCGAATATATGGACGTAAGCGGCGTACGCATTGAAGATGATTTACTTGTTACCGAAAACGGCTGCCGGCTGCTTGGTAAAAAACGAATCCCTGTAACCGTTGAAGAAATTGAAGAAATAATGAAGAAATAGTTGCTTTTGCCTTTACGCAACGGCAATAAATGAAAGCCCAAGCTTTGTTCGTAACGAATGAATCATAAATTCAATGCGATCGGATTTATGTTTTTCGATAATTTAACATGCAGTAAGCCGGTTAATTGTTCGTCGATATTAAAAATATTTATAATTTTGCTTTGATAAAACGCACGAACAATTTTTAATAATTACTGTTACTAATGATTTAGAGAATTTTGTTTATTAAATTGATACTGTATGAAATTTAAATTATTGAAACCTGTATTGCTTGTTTTTACATTAACAACAGTATGTTTTTTGGCAAATGCGCAAAGCAGCTATAATAAAGCCATCGACCTTTACAATAAAGGCGTTTACGTTGAAGCCCAGCAGCTATTTTTACAGGAACGCGCCTCTACCTCAGCCACCGACCGCACAAAACTGTCGAACATTGATTATTACAATGCCATGTGCGCGTTGAAACTCAAGCAGTCGAACGCTGAAATTACTGCACAGGCATTTATTAATAAATATCCCGACAGCAGATTGCGTAACGATTTGATGTTTGAACTCGGAATTTATTATTATGACGTGAAAAATTCGCATCGCGATGCTGCAAAATATTTTCAACAGGTAAAGCGAAGCGAACTTACTCAGGGCGAACAGGGCGAATTTGACTTTAAATACGGTCAGACATTTCTTAAATCCGGCAATACCAATGAAGCTTTACAGTATTTTGCAAATGTAAAAAACAATATTCACACGCGCTTTGCATCGCAAGCCGAATATTATTATGCTCATACGCTGTATGAACAAAAAAAATACGCCGCTGCTCTCGAAAGTTTTCTTAATCTTAAAAATGACAATGATTATGCTGCCGTAGTGCCTTATTATATTTTGCAAATCTATTTTTACCTGAAAGAATATGACAGGGTAATAGACGAAGGAACATATTTTTACGAAAAAACCGCAAAGCAGCGTCAGGGCGAAGTTGCAAGAGTTCTTGCAGAAGCTTTTCTACACAAGGGCGACTATGCAAAAGCCCGTGAATATTTCGACAAATACGAAAATTCGGCTACCGCTCGCGGGAAAATATCCGATGCCGATTATTATTTAATGGCTTATATTGATTTCGAGCAGAAGAATTATGACAGGGCAGCTCAAACATTGCAGCGCATAACAATAAAAAATGATACGCTGAGTCAGAAAACATTATATCTGCTGGGCGGTATCTACGCGAGCAGCAATAAAAAAGATAAAGCTTTGCCAATGTTCGAACGCGCAGGCAAAATGAATTTTGATGCGGAAACAACCGCTGATGCAAAGTTCAATTATGCCAAACTGGCTTTGGAGCTTAAAGGCGATACAAAGCCAATGAGCGATTTTCTGAAAGAAAACAAATCGAAATCAAACGACCCGCAAATACGAAACTTTTTGATGAATACATACATATCCGAAAAACGTTTCGATGAGGCAATCGCTTTGATAGAGAATACGCCAAATCCTACTGAAAGCGATTATGCGAATCTCCAAAAAGCTACGTATTATGCAGGCTTGGAGGAATTTAAAGCAAAAAAAGCCGATAAAGCCATCAGCCATTTCGACTCATCGCTGAAATTTGCAAAATACGATGCAGCCATCGCAAGTCTTGCAAAATACTGGAAAGCCGAAATTCAATACAGTCAAAAAGATTATGCAGCGGCAAAGGCAGGATTAAAAAATTTCATAAATACGGGTGTTACCAAAAACACAAACGAATACAGGATGGCTCACTATACGCTTGGCTATTGCGAACTTGACGAAAAAAATATCAGCGAGGCTGTGTCGTGGTTTACAAAGTATTTGAACCTTGCAGGAAACTCGAAAAGCGTTTATGTCGCCGATTGCTACAACCGTATTGGCGATTGCAAATTCAAGCAGCGCGATTTTAAAAAAGCAAGCGAAAATTACGAACAGGCTTATTCAATTCAATTATCAAATCCCGATTATTCGCTCTATCAGAATGCACTGTCGGCAGGCTTGCTCAACGATAACGCAAAGAAACGCAAATTGCTTTCAACTCTCATTTCGCAATATCCGAACTCGCAGTACGCGGCAGCAGCTTATTTTGAATCGGGAAGAATGTATGTTCAAAAACAGGATTATGCCAGCGCCGAAAAAGATTTCAAAGCAATATTGAACCGTTACGGCAAAACGTCTTATTACCGTCAGGCATTGATAGAACTCGGACTTATAAGCATCAACGATGACAAAAACGATGTTGCTCTGACGTATTATAAAAAAGTTATTGATGAATATCCGAACTCGCCGGAAGCCAAAACCGCATTGGCAGGAATTAAGGATATTTATGTTAACATGGGAAAAATAAATGAGTTTTTCATGTACGCCGACAATAAAAAGATTTCGGTAACAGACGATAATCGCGATTCGCTCCTGTTTGCCGCCGCCGAACGTCAGTATCTTATGGGCGACTGCAACAGTGCGGTAACAGCAATGCAGCAGTATTTGAACGACTTTCCCAATGGAAACAGTCATTTGCTTGCAAAGTATTACACAGGCGACTGTTATTATAGAAATCAAAAATATGCCGAAGCGGCTGACATGTTTCATGAGTTGATTGATATTCCTTCTGCCAGAGGTTTACCGCAAAATATCTTAAACAGATACGCCCGTGCAAAATATATGATTGAAGATTTTGAGGCAGCGGCACAGTCATTTGCGCGTGTCGCCGCCGAATCAACCGGTGATGACGATTTGAAGGAAGCTTTGCTGTTTGCGATGCGGGCATATTATAAAACCGAAAATTACCTGCAAACAGTCGAAATGGCAACAAAATATAACGCTTTGACAGCGATAAGCGAAGAAACAAAGCGGGAAGCGCTTATGACTAAAGCTCGCGCCTTGAAGGAACTTGACAGAAATGATGAAGCCGTAAGCGTATTTAAAGTTCTGGCTCAAAATCCAAAAACAGCCGAAGGCGCCGAAGCTGCTTACAACGTTATTGATTACCTGTATCAGACAGGTAAAGCATCCGAAGCCGAAAAAATGGCTTTGGACTTTAATGCATCCAAAACTTTTCACGGCGAATGGCTTGCACGCAGTTTTATTGTTCTTGCAAATATTTATGTAGACAGGAAAGACTATTTTCAGGCAGAAGCAACACTTAACAGCATAATAGAAAATTACAGCAGAACGGATGACGGAGTTTTGGACGAAGCAAAAGAAACTTTGGAAACTTTAAAAAACATAAAAAATAAACAAAACTAATAATACGTAAATAAAAAATTATATGAAAAAACTATTATCAATATTTATTTTGAGCGGGTTTGCCGTGTCGCTTGCAGCTCAAGTCAACAAAGATGTTGAAGTTACGCGCAACTATGATCCTTCAGTTACGGATGCTCAAAAAATCTGGTACGAACCGACAATTATCGCCGACTCGTCAAATGTTCGCGATGCTTTCAGCTATTCGATATTTCCAAAATCATCGCCCGGAAATTTCGGATTGGCGCCGATTTCATCTGCGAAAATTATCGATAGCGAAAATTCTCTGCCCGGACTTGGATATATCAGAGCAGGCATAGGCTATCAAATTTCGCCGCTGCTTGATTTTTACATCAGCAACAAAAATGCGGAAAAACTACTGGTTGGCTTTTATGCAAATCACCGCTCATTTTTCGGAAAAACAAAACTTGAAGGTACGCAGTACTCAAAAAAAGTGAAAAGCGACTTTATGAATAACGATTTGGGAATTTTCTCGAAATTTTTCCTCGATGGTTCAACAATTACGCTTAATGCGGATTATTCGCGCCGTGATTTGTATTTGTATGGTTTCGACCCTGATATTGTACGGTTTTATTCTCCCGAAGATAATGATAAACGCGCAATGAATCTGTTTAATGGAAATCTTTTTTGGAAATCCGACAGAGATGCAGGCGAAGTGTTTTATTCGTTTGGAGCGTCATATCAGCTTTTTAATGCTCGCGATAAACGCGACAACTTAAAATCCGAAATGATGAAAGAAAATGCCTTTGCATTTTCCGGCTTGCTTGGAGCCGACCTCGACGATGATACTCAATCGGTATCGGTAGCTGCGCGCGCTGCACTGTACAACCGTAACGTGGCGCTTGACAGTTTGGGCAACAATATTCTGCTGAGCGCACTGCCTTCTTGGAGTTACAAGGATGATTATCTTTCGGCGCAGCTTGGCGTTCAGTACCTTTTGGACAGCTATAACGATAAGATAAAGCATCGCATTTATCCTGCCATTTCGGCATCCTATAAGATTCACGACTATTTTACTCCTTCAATAGAAATAAAGGGTGAAACCGAAGTAAACAGTTTTCGTAAACTTGCATTGGAAAATAACTACCTGTCTTTTGGGAATGCGGTAGAACAAGTCGGAAATGCTGCCATCTTTACAGATTTTTCAAATCCTGTATTCAAAAATACCAATTATAAGGTTATAGGAGTATTTTCTATAAAGGGCGATGTAGAATCGTTTTCATATAATATTTTCACGTCCTATTCTAAACTTGAATATTTACCGTTATATGAAAATGCTATGGCAGGGTTTATTTTTTCAAATTTAGTGAATATGAGTGACTATTATTATGACTATAAGAAGTTTCATGTAGAATATGCAAAAGGAAACAAAGTAAACATAGGCGCCGAGTTGTCGTATAATGATGATTTATTTTCGGTTTATGCAAAAGCGGTTTATAATAAGTATAACCTGAAAAACGGAAATAATGCCAAACTTGAACATGCATGGCACAAGCCGGCTTTTGAAGGCAACCTGAACCTGCGTTACAAGGTTTCGTACGATTTGGTTCTTACGGCTGATTTTCGCACTTTGTTAAAACGCTATGCACTTAATAATTATTATGTAACGTCAGTATCGCCATGGTATCTTCCTTCAGTAACTTCTCCTCGCAAGCTGAAAGATGTGTTCGATTTAAGTATCGGAGCCGAATATCTTGTTACAAACAGTTTTTCGGTATTCGGAAATCTGTCGAATGTATTAAATCAAAAATATGATATTTACAGTCGCTACCAGGTGCCGGGATTTATTGTTTCAGCAGGAGTTACTTACAGATTTTAAAAATACAGATTGAATTAATTCAGACATTACTACAGAATATCCAAACGGTTTTTGCTTTTCTGGTTCGAGATATAAAGTGTTATACGACAGGAAATAACGAGCAAAAAAACGCACGGCAGGATTGTTTATACAGAATATATTCAGGCGAAATAATGTGTTTTCTATCGCTTTTCATTGTTAAAAGAGCATGTACCCGAAATACATGCTCTTTGTTTTGTTAGCAGACAGATTATTGCTACGGTTTTTAAAAACAGTGTTGATAAGAAAGTCGCTGTTTTCTTTTTTAAGAATAAAACTTTATAAAATTGTAATTCCCAATTTAGTCCTTGTTTTTGAAACGCTTTGATTATCAACATCAATAGAGGTACCAAGCAGATTCGAACTGCTGTACGCGGTTTTGCAGACCGCTGCCTGACCACTCGGCCATGGTACCAAATGAATTGCAAAGGTAATAAATTTTTTATAACAAAATACCATTTCAACATAAATGTTCTATTTTAAAATTTTCCTGTGTTGATAAATCAGTCATAAGTATTGAAATGGCAACTTGAATTATAATTGGTACTGTAAATAATGATTTGGATATTTTTAACATAAAAATCAATATATTAGAGTTTATATTTAATAAAACATTATATGCCTTATCTGCCATATATTATTCTGCCGTCATTTCGAGGAGTGTAACGACGAAGCAATCTATAAAAACCGGATTGCTTCATCGAAAGCGGTTCGCAATGACGGTTCAATAAATTGATGAATTTTAAGCATATAATAATCTGTTCTATATAATATTTAATATTAAATTAATCGGAATTAAAATCTTGTGTGTTGAGTTTGAAATAATTTGAAATCCTGTAAGGCTTTATTTTTTTTGATTTTCAACGGTAAAGATAATAAAATGACTTCAATTATGCAATTTGTTTGAAATTTCTTGTCCAAAAATCAGATTAATATAGTTTCGTGCTTTAAGAATTTAAAAATGAAATATCAAAAAACATTTTATCAAAAAAATCTTTTAAAAATTATTTTGCAGTTTATAAATTTTGATTACCTTTGCAGTCCAAAAATAATTAATAATTATATTAATAATCTAATTTTAGAATAAAAATTATGTTGAATCATTATGAAACTGTTTTCATTGTAACACCCGTTTTATCAGAAAGCCAGATAAAGGAAACAGTTAAAAAATTTCGTGATTTCATTACCGAAAACAGAGGTGAAGTAGTACACGAAGATGATTGGGGCTTGAGAAAGCTGGCTTACCCGATTCAAAAGAAAACGACAGGATTCTATCATCTTATAGAATTCAAATCGGAAGGTGAATTTATTAAAAAACTTGAAATTCAGTATCGTCGCGACGAGCGTATTATTCGTTTTTTAACTTTCAGAATGGATAAGCATGCCGTTGAATATGCTGAAAAAAGAAGAAGTAACAAATAATTAAAGTAGGAGGACATAAAAATGGCAGAAGAAATCAGATATTTAAATCCTACAAAGACGGATGTAAAACGTAAAAAATATTGTCGCTTCAAAAAAGCAGGTATCAAATACGTTGATTACAAAGATGCTGAATTTTTGAAAAAATTCCTTAACGAACAGGGGAAAATTCTTCCTCGCCGACTTACAGGAACATCGTTGAAGTTTCAGCGCAAAGTGGGACAAGCTGTAAAGCGCGCCCGTCATCTCGCTTTACTTCCATTTGTAGCCGATATGTTGAAATAAATTTAGGAGGAATTTACATGGAAATTATATTGAAACAGGATGTAGCAAATTTAGGTCATAAAGATGATGTTGTAACTGTTAAAAACGGCTACGCAACGAACTATCTTATTCCTCAAGGATTTGCAATAATGGCAACTCTTTCGGCAAAAAAAATGCACACCGAAAACATGCGCCAGCGGGCGCATAAGGAAGCAAAACTTCGCGAAGATGCAACAGCACTGGCAGCAAAACTCGAAGGCTTGACAATTACCATTGGAGCAAAAGCAAGTTCCACAGGCAAAATTTTTGGTTCGGTTACAAATATTCAAATTGCCGAAGCCCTTACAGATAAAGGTTTTGAAATAGACCGTAAAAATATCGTCATACTTGGAGGCGAAAATACGGTAAAGGAACTTGGAATTTTTGACGCTGAAATTAAAATTTATCGTGATATAAAATCTTCAATCAAATTTGAGGTGGTTGCAGAGTGAATCTTTTTTAATGTTAATGAAGTGGAGAGAGCATCATGTAATTTTGATGCTCTCTTGATTTTATGCTTCGCAAGCGTTTTACAGGTAATATGAAATCATCAGACTGAAAATTCATGCTGTTAGTCAGGATAATATTTCTGCGTAACTGAAATATGTTAAACCTTACACTTTAAAAACTTTTTTTCAACTGTTTAGCTATGCTTTGTGTTGCAAGGCGAGCCGTAGAAAAAGCGATTTGCAGATTGTATCCGCCTGTATTTGCATCAAGATTTATTATTTCGCCTGCAAAATAAAGATTTTCCAATATTTTGGATCGCATGGTTTTAGAATCTATTTCGTTTAATGATACGCCGCCGGCAGTAACAATAGCTTCATCGAAACCGTTAAATCCGCATATTTCAAACGTTATATTTTTCAATGATGCAATAATTTTTTCTATGTCGGCGTCGGTAATTCGATTTTGCAGCTTGATATTTGCTTTTTCCGCAAATATGTTGACGATTTGCAACGGCAACATTTTGCAAAGCAGAGCATAATTAGTTGTTACTGTTTGCATTTCGCGTGCGATACGGTTTTTCAACTGTTCGCAGTTCAAAGCAGGTTTCAAATCCAATCGGATTTCCACATGTTTTTTTGCGATTATCGCACTCACTGCTTTTCGGCTTAATCTCAATGCCAGCGCCCCTGTTATGCCTGTTCGATTAAATTCGGCTTCGCCAAATTCATCATCAACATATTTGCCATCGACATACAGTGAAAGCGAAATATTTTTAAGTTGAAGCCTGTTTAATTGAATATTATGATTTTTGATTTTAAGCGGAACAAGCGAAGGATGCAAGTCGGTAACTGTATGTCCTGCCTGCTTTGCAAAGTTATAGCCATCGCCTGTCGAACCTGTTAAAGGATAAGATATTCCTCCTGTTGCAATTAAAAAATATTTTGCTTCGATAGTTTTTTCGCTATTGCCGAAATTCGTGTTCACGCCTGTAATTCTGCAGTTTTCAATATTCAGCGACTTTACCTTTGCATTGCAAAATATTTCTACTCCCGATTTTTTTGCCCACTTTACAAGGCATTCGGCTACATCCCAAGCCTTGCCCGATTCTGGAAAAACACGTTCGCCCCGTTCAATAACTGTTTGCAAACCAAGTGAATTAAAAAACTCAATGGTTTGGAAATTTGAAAAATTACGTAATGCAGGATTCAAAAACCGGCTGTTTGAATAAACGTGCGCAAGAAAATCGTCGTGCTGCTTTGTATTTGTAATATTACAGCGTCCTTTGCCCGAAATGCGGATTTTGCGTGCAGGTTTTTCCATTTTTTCGATGAGCAAAACTTTCAGCCCTTTTTCGGCTGCAGTTCCTGCGCCGAGTAATCCTGCCGCTCCCGCACCGACAATTATCAAGTCGTAAATTTGCATGTTATGGTTCAGGCGTATTTAAAGTAACCAAATAAAAAGTCATTTTCAGCGTTGAATTTTTAAAAACATAAAACCTTACCAGCTAAATATCAGATATTTATGTGTTTTCATGAAATTTAATTATATTTTTCACTGTTAATCTTTGACTTCAGGCAAATTTAATTTACATCATACGGAATTTATTATTCTACTGCATGCGCTTCGGCTAACAGTTCTTTTGCCAAATTAAGGATTGTCGGGTCGTCTATCGAAACAATTCCTCCGCCAGGACCCTGTTCAAAATGAATACCGATAGAACTTCCCTCGTAATGTTTTCCCCCAAAATAATTACGAACAGTTTCAACACTGATACCTAATTTGTCTGCAATTTTTTGCGAACTGCCACTTGGCAGCGCATCTTTAATCCTTCTTAACTCATTGAAGGTCATTGTAATCTTCTCCATGGCTATGTTGATTTTATGAAAATTTATTTATTTTTTTTATCGAAGATAAGTCATTTTTTTGATTCTGCAAAATAAATTCTTTTTTTTAACTTTTTTTATTCAAGTGTTTTCTTTTCGCAATATAACTGTCCCGTTTCAAATCGCGTAATAACTACGGTTTCTCCCTTTTCAATAAATCCATATTCGGCAATTGCAGTATATATTTCATTTTCAATCATCACCTTTCCTGACGGATTTAGCGGCGTAATAGCTGTACATATAACTCCTGCAAATGACTTTTCATCTGTTTCAACACTTACAAATCCTTCATCTGCATTTAATTCTGTTTTCAGCGAAATGTTAAAAATCCGGCTGGTTAATAATTTTTTTCCAAAGTACATTATTCCTATTCCCGATATGAATATTGATGTAACCACAAGCGCAAGCGGCTTGACGATAACGCTGATGTTGAAACTTTGCTCGTAGTGAAAAACAGTATTGTCAATCATGCTCATGGTAAGTCCGAATATTATCAGTATTATTCCCGAAATTCCGGCTATTCCCCAGCCGGGAATTACAAATATTTCAACAAGAAGCAGTATAATGCCTATTATGAAAACTATGATTTCCCAATTTGCGGCAAATCCTTCGATATAAAGCGGAGCAAAATACAATATTGCGCCAAGTACGGCTGCGCAAAGCGGGAAACCTATTCCGGGAGTTTGAAATTCAAAATAGATACCGCCGAATATTAGCATTATTAAAATGCTCTGTACTACAGGATTCAGCAGAAAGTTTATTATTGCATCAATAAATGTAGGTTCATATTCAATTAACTTATAATTGATTATGTTTGCCTGTTGCAATACTTCGGCGACATTTTCGGCTTCGCCTTCACAATAACCGTTTTTGATTGCTTCCTGCGTTGTGAATGTAAGCACTTTTCCTTCTTCTATAATTCCTTCGATTTTTATTGATGGATCAACCATTGCCTGCGCTATTTCCGGATCGCGATGCCAGACTTCAACCGGCTTTCCGTTTCGGATAACTGTTTTTTTTCCGTGAGCCTGCGCTGTCGATCGCATCATTGAACGCATGAACGATTGATATTTATCGGGAAGCACTCCGCCTGTCTGGTCAACAACAGTTGCAGCTCCTATATTTCCGCCGGAATGCATGTAAATGCTGTCGCAGGCGATAGAAATAAGCGCTCCTGCCGATGCTGCCTGATTATTGACAAAAACCAGTACGGGAATTTTGCAGTTCAGTATTCTTGTCCGTATTGAGTCGGCAGCGCCAAGTTCGCCTCCGTAAGTATTGAGCTGCATGACAATGTAATCGGCTTTTTGCTGTTCGGCTGCCGTGATGTTTTTGCTTACAGTGCGCGCTGCTACAGCATCTATTTCTCTGTTTATATCAAATTTCCATACAATTTTTTGCTGTATTGTATCGTTTGTTTGCGCTGTTGCGGATATTTGAATACCTGTTAGAAGTAATATTATTTTTAGTGCTTTCATTTATTGTATAATATATTATTATTCATTATTTTTTTCAATTTAAGCGTCGGAGTGTAAGAGGAAATTTTAGACATAGTTATCAAATTATTAAACAGGTAAACTCCAAGTATATCCACAATCACGGCATTTAAATCTTTGCCACATTTGCGTAAAATTATCAGGAGTACAGTCGATACCATAAGAGTCCCCATCTCGTTGCCATTTTTTTGAGCGACATTTTGGACAAACTCTTCTTTCGTCATCTTTACGCATTTTATTTACTATATCTGGTATAAAAATTCTAAAAGGATTTTTCATGTTAAATACTGATTTTAAATTTGATACAAAAATTTTCTAATAACAAAGCGTTTATAATTCAGTACAAATATAATAATAAAATTGCTGATTATTTTAAGATTTTATTTCTAAAAGATAAAATTTTCTATATTGAAGACGTTGATGTTTTTAATAAATTATCAAATAAAGTTATTTGTTTTGTGATTTTAACAGGAAAATTTGCAATAAACAATTCTTTACCGTTCTGGTCAGACGTTTCGGTAATGTTTCTCATTCCGTAAGTCAAATTCCAACTTTGAATATTAGCAAACGAAAACAGGTTGCGGATATATTCGCTGTCGTCGTATGTAATGAGCCATTTGTGCGGGCAGTTTTTCATCGCCATTGCAAAACGTGCATGATCGAAATTTTTGTGTAAATTACCGTTTTTGCCGTACAATGCCGATTTTGTAGCAGAATAATAAGGCGGGTCGAGAAAAATAAATACATTCTCGCCTTCTTTCCTCACAACTTTTTCATAATCGTAATTTGTTATCAATGAACCGTTAATAATGCTTCGCAAATCATTTAATCTTTGTATGCTACTTTCGGTAAAACGCCCTGTAAATGCGCCTTCGCTGTATCCTCCGCTTAATGTCGTACCTGAAAAAGTAATGCGGTTATAAATAAAAAATGCCGCTGCGCGTTCCAAATCGTTGAATTTATTGTGATTTTCATTTAAAAATTGATATAATTCCTTGCCAATCGCGAATCTTTCTTTCCATTCATATACTTTTGCAATCAATGCATCGACATCTTTTTGCGTCATATCCCAAAACTTGTAAAGTTCGGTATATAAATCGTTTATCCAATATTTTTTGTTTGGAAAACACTGCTTTACATACACAAATACCGAACCGCCTCCGAGAAACGGTTCTCGAAATTCGTCAAAATCGGGCAACAGCTTTGCGATTGTTTCTACTGCTCGACTTTTGCCACCAGGGTATCTGAGAGGGGATTTAATCATAGGTCTTGAATTTTAACTTTTTTGTAATAAATAAGGTAATCAACATTATAATAGATAAATATAGTGTCAAAAAACTACTCCATTCAGTACAAATATATTTTGTAAAACTATAATTCATTGAATTAAAATTACAATACCGAAATAATACATCAAAAATTGACAGTGCAGTGAAACAGACAAAAATAATCCAAGTATTAAAACAGCAATTGCTTTCCTTTTTGAATTTCTTAATTATGCAGTAAAAATTCATAATCAATAGCCAAATTATAAAAAACATAATTACAATACTAAAAACCAAATGCCATTTTCCCGCTGTGGTTAATATTCCGCCTTTATCCATAAAACCGTCATATTCATCTAAACACCATACTTTATGAGTGTATAAATTGACAAAAATACAAATTGCAATACTTAATAATGAGATTAAAATAATTGACACTTTATGCTGTTTTATGAATTTGAATCCAAATTTTTGCAAAAACATTTTTCCTATTTTGTACATTATGATTGGTAAGAAAACCAAATCCCCAATGAATATTGTTGGCAATGACAAAAAGGGAAATGAAACATCAGAATTTAAAAAGAATGTATTATCTTTTAATGCCAATAAAGCAAAACTCAAAAATCCAAGCGTAATAGTTAAAATAGGAAACAACATTGGATTTTTCTTTACAAAAGAATATCCGTGTTTTTGTAATCCTGATAATCTTAGAGTTTCTTGTGTTATTAAATCAGAGCCCATATTGATAGAATAGTAGAATTGACATAATGTAAATGTTGTAAAGAAAAATATGAAAAGAGAAAATGTAACAAAAAAAGTATTGGCAATAAAAAAACACAAACAACACAACAATACAGAATAAATTAAAACAACCAATACCATCCAAAAAGCAATCATAATTGGAGGTTTAAATGCGCCATTAACATATATTAGTTTTGGTCCCAAAAAATAAGGTATTATTTTATTTTCAAATATCAGATAGTCAGATTGTGTTTCTTTATTTAGTAGTTTTTCTAATACTTGAATTCTTGCTCCGTTTATGCCCATCATAAATAACTTATCCAATATGTACGATAATATAAAGTACATAATACAAGCAAATAAAGTCAACAGAATAACACAAATAAAATTTTTTGTGAAATTTGAATATCCCAATGATTGCAAGAAAGTTAAAATTCCCGTACCCTTATCCGAAATAATGTATCCTATTAAAACCGAAAAAACCGAAAAATACAAATTCATAAATGTAACAAGTTGCTCGTATTTTTCTATATACATTTTTTGAATCGAATGTCGTATATCGTATTCTTTCAATAATATGTCCAATTTATCAGTTGTCATTTTATTTTGATTTTAATTCCAAATTCTCAAAAATATTTCCAAGACAAAACATAATATTCCTATTCCTGTTGCCCAACCTCCTAATCTGAATACGAAAGAATGTTTTTTAAAGAATTTATTGTTTTGATAATGTTGGTCTCGTGCACCTTTAATATTTTTAGTGATAAATAAATCTGTTGTTTGAATTCTCAAAAGGTGAAGTTTTACAAACCAATTAAAAAAACAAACCGTTCCCACTGAAATATTAAGCAGTCCGAATGAGATAACAATTTTTTCAAATATATTTAAAATCATTTGGCTTTCACTAAATATAATCCCGTTTATTATTATAACAATTATCGCCAAATTAAATGTAATCAAAAGCAAATTATACTTTTTATCACTTTCAATATTTGCTGCCAAATCTTTGACATATTCTCTTTCATCTTCTGCCAATTGACTTATTATTGCATTATTTCCCATTTTATTTTGATTTAGAAATTATTACAATAAAATTATTTTCCCTCGCTTCTTCAAACAATTTTTCCAAAAACTCAATTTGTGATTTTGAGAATTTGTTTTGCTCAAAAAACTCGGCTTTTTCGTTGCCTAAATTGTATTCTGTTGAGAATTTTCCGTTTATCAAAGGAGAAGTTAGTTTTAATTCGGCTTTGCATTTCACTTTAATTGATATTTTTTGCTTTATTCTAACTTCGCAAAGGTTAGAGTACAAAATCATTTTTAACAGACCATCTTTTATATCGCTAATGCTTGGCAATAACGAATTTTTTGCATGTTTACATTCTGTCAAAAACAAAAATCCTTTATAATACCACACCTCATCAACAGTAAAAAAATATTCGCCGCCAAGATAATTTGTAATTGTAATCTTTGCTTTTGTCAGAGTAGATAATGTCTCTTTGGGTTGCGTGGTAACAATTTCTCTTGATTGTGCTTTTTCTGCTTTTTCCCTCGAAAATCGCATAAAAGCTTCAACATCTTTGCCAATTTTGCTTTTAAAATTATCTATACCATTAAAATTATGCAAATTAACATTAGTCTGATTGGCGATTTTTTTGTAATATTTTTTTGCCTTATCAATAATCTCGTGTAAATTATTTTTTAATTCGTTCAAATTCCAATGCAACGCCGAACTGTAGTATTGCTCAATTTCTTTTATTTTATAAATAACATATTTATTGTCAAATTGTTGATTGGTTATTTTGTTGGCAAATTTCGGGTTAATTTCCGCTTTTTCGTAATATGCAAAAATCACAAACACATCAAGTAGCGACATCAACGAAACTGTATCCCATTGCAGAAAATCACGGTCTCAGTTTGCACCTTCGTCTTTGATAATTGGAATTATGGTTATTTTCTTTGAAACACTGAGCGTATTGTAAACTCTTTCATAAGGATATGAGCGAGTCCGTTTGGGCGACACCCATTTTGAAACAGCAAAGGAATGTTTAGCATCTGTTACAAGACAAAAAGGAATTGCATTATTGATATTGAATTTGGATATATCAACAATTTGCAGTTCTTCATATAAAAAGACTGTGTATTTTATGCCTGTTATTTTTCCTTTTATGTCCATTTAGTATTTTATATAATCATAACCATTTTTTCTTTCTGAAATACCATAGAATTATCAGCGATACAGCAAGCATAAGACCTATTGCAAACGGATAGCCGGCTGCCCATTTCAGTTCGGGAATAATCTTAAAATTCATTCCGTATATGCTTGCAATAAGCGTAGGCGGAGCAAATATGACTGTCGCTACGGTAAATATTTTTATAATTTTATTCTGCTCGATATTGATAAGACCAAGTAAGGTATTTTGCAGATACTCCAGTCGCTCGAAGCTGAAATCGGTGTGATTTATCAGGGAATTTATATCCTTAATCATGAAATTCAGCTTTTGATATAAATCGTGTGGAAATTTATTGCTGCGCAAAATACTCGAAAGCACTCTTTGCTTGTCGATAATATTTTCGCGTATAAGCATTGTGTTTTCCTGCATTTGGTTTATATACAGCAACTGTTCTTCATCAACCTTTTCGCCCAAACTTGTCTGCTTGCTCATGTATGCAATTTCTTTTGCTATGCCTTCAATCATATCTGCATCAAGGTCGATGCGCTGCTCGAGTATTGCTATCATTAAATGAAATCCTGTCGGTATAAGCTGCGGATTTCGTTGCAGTTTTCGACCTGTTTCGGTAAGTGTTCGCAAATCGGAGTTGTGTAATGTTATCAGTATGTCTTTACACAGGGTAAACGAAACAGTATCGTAAATAAACGATTCGGGCTGAGAAATAAGGAAATTTGTATTTGCAAAGATTGCACTTTCCGTTTCAAAATAACGGGATGTACTTTCTATTTCTTCGGCTTGCGCACGGCTCTGTATTTCGGTTCCCAGAAAAATTTCAACTTCCCGTTTTTCGTCGCCTGTAGGATCGTTCAAATCAATCCAGATGATATCTCTACTGTCCGGTTTATTCAGAATTTTTATATCTGCGCTTTGTATTACTGTATTTTGTATTTTATAATAAATAGAGAACATGATTTTTATTTTTACATTTGTATTTTCGGTTAATTCGCATAATGCAATAATATTTCGGTGAAAATCATCGGACTCGGTCGTGCTTTATTTCTTCAAGCGCCAGATTCCAAAATTCGATTAAACCCTGCCGTTTCAACGAATCAAATTCAAAACTTATGTTCTTTTCAAAATATTTTATTGCCATTCTTTTATCAATACCGTTGCTTTGCAGTTCTATGGCATTTGAAATGTTTTTGATGCCAAAAGTAAGAGCGGCGTTAAATTCGCACAAAAAATCTTCATCTAATTTTTTATTTGCAGTCCACGCGGCAAATACGAAAGGCATCTTTTTGAATTTATACCATTCTTCGCTCAGGTCAAATGAATGTTTGAACCGTTTTTCGGCATCAAATGCCTTATCGCCTATAAGCATAAATCCTGCGTTTTCTTCGTCGTGATCTAAAATAGCAAGAGGTTTAAATTCGACTGATATTTTCCAGTATTCGCGAGCTAAAATCCGTACAAGCAATGCCGATGTGCGCGAATCGTTATCAAGATATACTGTTTTTATCCGGTCAATACTTGAATTTGAAAATAATGCTACGGTTCGCACTTTACCTGTCGACCCGATACAAAAATTGCTTATAATATGATATTCGGGCAACGAGGGAATTATTGCAACCGGCACAATGCCTATGTCTGCCGTATTGTTTTGCAGCCGTTCTGCGCAGGTCGACGGCACGTCAAAAGCAATGTCGATTTTTGATAGCACCGGCGAGTTTTGCAATCCGTAAATAAACGGAACAGTATTGAGGTATGATATTGCAGAAACTTTTACTTTTGACATTTTTTATATTTTAAGCGTTTTACAGCCTGCAAAGGTAATCACTTTGTTTAAAATAAAAAAATATTAAGAAGATGTTTAAATCACGCAGATTCAAGTATTAAATGCAACTTTTTCAATAAGGCTGCTTATTATGGCGTTAATGCTTGTCGGCATGGTGCGGATGGGCAGTGGAGCCGAAATAGATAACGCGGTAAAGAATGCAAAGGAAGTATTTGCGTTAATCGATGCGAACAGTTTTGATTTTGTCATGAATAAAACATTAATAAAAACTGTCTGTTTGCAGCTGTTAAAACGCACAAAAACCCCGTCCGGTGTTAAAATTTCATGAATAAAATCATTTTTATTAAGATATAACTCATTGGTAGTCAGCATTCATTTTAAAAGGCTTTAAAATTTATTGTTAAAAAATGATTTTATAATGCAAAAAGTATTAATTTTGAATATTAAAAAATTGTCATTCTATGAAATAACAACCGGATTTAAAATGTAAAATGAAATCAAAATAAGAATTATGAAAACTTTGGTAAAATTGTTAACAGTATCGGTATTTTTTCTTCTGTCGTTCGGTTCGATCAAAGCGCAGGTTTATCCCGTTTTGGCGAATGTTTACCTTATTCCGCCTTACGGCTCGTACCTGAGCGATTATTACACGTCGAGCCGCGAGAAATTAGTTGTAACTCTTCTCAATCGCGACCAGCAGGAGCCTGTGCTTGAGGCATATTTGCGTATGACTGTAACATCTTCAACGGGCTTGCGTATACAGAATCGTCCTGAAATCAACTATCCCTCGATAACCCTTGACGCGGGCATTCCCGTTCGTCTTTCTCAGGAAGATCTTGCGCCTTATTTTCTTCCTCAAAATATTGTTCAGCAGGGTTATCTGAATCAGGGAAAACTGCCGAACGGCATGATAGAGTTTACGTTTCAGGCGGTTGAAAAATATACGGGAAAAATCCTTTCGGCACCTTCGACAGGCAGGATATGGTTAACAACTCAAAAGCCGCCGCTGCTTATATTTCCCAACAGGGACGAAAATATTCCGTTTGGCGAGCCGTTTAATCTGAAATTTCAGTGGCAGGCTCAGCACAATAATATTTCGCAGGTAGAATACGAATTTGAGCTTCGCGAGCTGCCTAACAGCGGCGCTGCGCCACAGTTGGCTTTTCTTTATGCTCCGATTATTCATCAGGAGCGACTTTTTTACACGAGCCTGATTTACAGCGCGATATTTCCGCCTTTGGATGCCGGTAAAACCTACGGCTGGCGTGTGCGTGCGATAGCAAAGGACGGCGTCGACGAGTTGAATATCTTTGAGAATAACGGCTACAGCGAGATATTCTGGTTTCATACGAATTCGGGCTGCGAACCACCTGCGGTAAGCGCGAATGTTCATGATTATCAGCTTGACTTGACATGGAACGCAATAGAAAATATAAGCGAATACGAAGTTCAGTTCTGTAACAAATACGAAGGCACGGGCGAGTGGCGCAAATATCTGACAGACAGGATAAATTACACATTTTATTCGCTGCAGCTTGGGTCAACATATCAGTATCGGGTTGGCGCAAAGTGCGCGAACGGCAATTTTGTTTACGGCAATGTTTACGAATTGACTATGCCCGAAGTTGACACTGCGCGGATGGCGAATTGCGGCATAATTGAGGACACAGATTTGAGCAATCGCGAGCCGTTGCCGGAGTTGAAAGCCGGCGATGTATTCATGGCGTCGGATTATCCGGTAACTGTAACGAAAGTAACGGGCAGCAACGGCGTGTTCACGGGCGAAGGCTGGGTGATGTTGCGCTGGATTTTGAATGTTCGGGTAGCTGTGGAATTTGAAAATATTCCGATAAATACGGACAAACGCGCCACAGGCGGCATAATAAATTTTAAATATAATAAGGACTGGAAAAATGTAGGGAATCTTGATAATTATTCTGATGGCGGACGCCAAAACACCGCCAACGGTATAATCCGCCCCGATTATACGTTCAATTTTGTCATTCCCGAAAATCCTGTATTTGTATATGATACAACAGGTTATCTTATTGTTTACGATTACAGCACACAGCCGCCAACAGAAGCCGGACGGCAAAAGCTGAATGATGACGGTACGCCTGTGTTCCCGATGACAGTAAAGGATAAGAACGGAAACGTTTATCGCCTGACCGAAGAAACGGACGAAAACGGCAATAAAATAATCAGTTCCGAATATCTCGGCAAGCAGGGTACTCCGCTCACCGCCGACAATTTCGATGCAGACAGGATAGATTCCGACAAGGCAATAGTGAGTTTTGAAAAGGGTGGAGGCAAGTATGCGTTTGACAAGTTTGATGTTAAATTTTCGGGCAGCGTTCGCATACGCGATAAATACACAAAGATAGGCGATTACAATGTGCCGTGGAAATTTTTGCCCGAAGGCGGTACGGATAAGATACAGGCAAAAATCATAACTGTTGACAATTCAGTAAATCCCGCCGAAGTTATGTTTCAGACGCCTCAGGGCATGTTATACGAAAAGAAGCACATTGAAGGCAACACGTTTGAAATAAGCGCCGTAGCGGGTGTTGACAATGACGTTCAGCAGATTTACGCACTTTATCCGACAGACGATGGGAAATTCTTAAACCTTGGACGAATAGATGTAGTAACCTATAAGCCGCAAACGCAGAAGCTTGTCGCAGTCAGTGTAAACGATAAAACGGTAAATACAAGTGAATTAAAGGCAAAACTGAATGAAATTTACGGCGAAGTCGGCGTAACGTTTGAGATTGAAACCGATACGTTTACATATAACAATGCGATAAGCTTTTTTGAAGAGGGCAGCGGCTGGTTTTCGCGCTACACGGCAGCGATGAAAGCCTTTAACATATCTTATCGTGAGCGTATCGGCACGAGTTACGATAAGGATAAAAATTATCTGTTCATACTCGGCGGAGATGCATCTCGCAGCGACCGTGATGCACAGGGCTTTATGCCGCTCGGCGGACGCTTCGGATATTTGTTTGTCGAGAAAATAGCAACCGACCAAATCAACAGCATAGCAGCACACGAGTTGGGACACGGCATTTGGGCTTTGAAGCACACGTTCGACAACGATTACGGCAACATAACAGTAAACACAACCGACAACCTGATGGATTACACGCCCTTAGCCAATCATCTCGCGAAATGGCAGTGGGAAATAATCCGCTATCCTGCGCTGTTCACAGATCCTTTCGGCGGAGATGAGGAAGGAGAATACACTAAAAGTGATGCGGATTTGATGATTGAAATTATTCAAAAAATTCGTTGTGCTTATGCATCTAATGTAACAAGCATATTCATAACGGTGCCAACAGCTAATGGAATAAGTCGCAAAATTAAATTACATGAAATAGAGGTTAATGTCATTCCACAAATTTATTTAGACCAAAATGGAGTAGAAAAAGTAGGTTCATATTATGGAATATTCCATTTATATAACAATTATAAAAAGGAAACAAAAATCGACAATAAGGTTTATTTCGAATTTGGTGCAGGCTTAACTGTTGTTCTTCCGAATGCGGAATCGGCGACTGTGTTTGAAACGTTTATAAATAATTTTGATTTTTCAGCAGAAATCAACAATATTGAGAAATTGGTTAATGAGCGAAAACCAATACTTTCTGTGATTTATAACGCTTCGTATTGCGTATTGAAAGAACTAAGCGTAAATGCAACATATGCAATAATAAATGAACTTGCAGATAAAACATTTTTAACTGAAGATTATGAGAATATTATAATCAACATTATAAGAGCGGCTAAATCCGAATCTTACAGTTTGGAAAATAAAAAGATAATATTGAGTAAATTTTTAAGTGCAGATGTATTTAATAAATTTATGAAAGATATCAATAATTTTAACGGGCTTGATAATGCAGATAACTTTGTGTTTGAATTGGCAGATTTATGTCAGCAGGTTTATGCCGATGATTATGTCGAACTTGACAGATTGTTTATAAATACTCAACATGCAATACATGAGTATTCTATAAGTAATGTACCTATATATTTTTGGAATATTGTATCGGGAAGAGTAGAACGAGAAAAAAATATTTATAAATTCAAAACAGACGTAAACAAGAAAGATAATTACATGATTTATCCGAGAGGAGAATACGAAGCCTATTCCGGCAGGTATAAGGTATTAGCTGGACGTATGGTATATGTTTATATAAGTTATAATGATTTGGATTTTGTAAAAAAAGGCACTGTTTTGCGAATACCTGCTTTTGAATTGGCATATTTGCTTGATATGGAATTAACCAAACTAAAGTTGAGTGTAGCAAATAAAATATTTTCGGCAATTACAATATATTCAGGAGTAGCCAATTTTGCATCTTCATCTCTAATAGGAAAGTTCCTTTTATCATACAATATAGCAAGTTCTATATTTTCTCTGTTCGATGAAGATTTAATTAAATATATACAGGAAACATGCGGTGAAGAAGGCAGTATATTCAATTCGTTTTTATCTATGGCAGAAAATATATTGGATATTTATTCTGTAGGGACAGGAGTGAGATATGTTGTAGAGGATACCAACATAATAAAAGGATTTCTTGAATCATGGAGTCCTGTTTATAATAAATTGGTAAAACTAAACGAAGCAAGAGCAGTTGAAATTAATAATGCCATTAATGAATTAAAATCTAAATTAGCTGGTGATTATGTTATCTACTAAGTCAAATAAAATAAAAAGAAAATTATATAAAAAAGCATATATTATAGGATGTAATTTAGTATTTTGTGCAGGCTTTTTTACGTGGGGATCACGACCAGCTGTTTTTTATCCACAAGAAAAAGGAACCTTAGTAGACATTTATGACACAATATCTCGTCAACCTATATTTGCACCAAGATTAAGTAAAATTAAATATAAAAATGTTCCTGTCTATTTGTTTGCTATAAATAATAATATTTATAGAATTGAACATTCAGGTAAAACAAATAAAATGGATTTTTTTAAGAAATTAAAAAATAAAGAAATTTATTTGAGATACGAAATTGTTCGTTTTGCTTTTTACAGATCGCCTGAATACGAATATTTTGCATACAATAAATTTGCAAATAAATTTGAATGGAATTTTAATCGCGAAAAACGTAAAAAAATACGTGAATTAATTTATAATGGAGATGTTATATATTTAGATGAGCATCTTTCTATGTTTTTTATATCACTCGCAGTGTTAATATTAAGTTTAATTTGGGTAATATGGGCTTTTATAAAATATTTTAAAAAACCATCTATAAGGCGAAGGTTAAAGCAAGACGAGGAAGAATATTTTTTTGAAAACTGTAAAATAATGAAATCAGGAAATAAATATCTTTTGTATTATGTTTCGCCGTTGGATAATAGAACTATTAAAGCGATAGAAATAACAGAAGAAGAATTTTTGTCGGCAAAAAACGGTAAAATGAAATTGGAAAATTTTAGTAATTCATATAATTTATGGTAGAATTTAAAAATAAAATAAGACAAAATAAATGAACAAATGTGCGCATGTACATCACATATAATCAATCACATATTCAAAAGAAAATATCTTTTGGTTGTATGTTTATTTGTATTGTTTGCATGTAATAATATTTATTCGCAAGAAAAAAACACAATACAATTTAGAAACACCGCCAGCGGCATAATCCGACCCGATTATACTTTCAATTTTGTAATTCCGGAAAATCCTGTATTTGTATATGATACAACAGGTTATCTTATTGTTTACGATTACAGCACGACTCCGCCAACCGAAG
>JAISDB010000057.1 GCA_031265155.1 Prevotellaceae bacterium
GCTTCACCCACATTTGGGCTGGGAGGGACTGCTACGCAGCCCGTATTCTCCCAGCCCAAACGTCGTATACCGCGGACGTTATGCGCAAGTTTTCGTAGTGTTTATTCATTATATTTAATGATTTAAGGGATTGAAAAAATTTTAATAATCTTGTATTATATACAATTATGGTTATGATTATTTTAGTCGTTATAATTTTTGCGATATTTATCACAATATTGTTACGAAATTTATTAGAGAATAATATTACAAAAGGGACAAGACCTAATAAAATTTTAATCAATTTGCCAATTTTTGGCATTGTAATAAATATAATATTAATATTCTTTACAATATTTTTGTTTATATATTTTGATATTATTGAGGAAAAACGACCTAGAATTGTAATGAACATGTTGAATATATATTTAATTTATAATTTAATACTGTTAATACCGGTGAATATAATAATTACAGGATTAGTTTTGAAAATATCAAATATATTTTACACAAAATTAAAATATAATATTATATTAGGTTTTTTTATATTATTTAATATTTTATCAATATTTATTATATATTTTGGTTTTGCTTTATTCCTTGGGATAACAAATAGGATAAATTAATTTGAGCAAACGAAAACCTGCGCATAACAGGACTGTTTACGCTTCGCCGCCAGTAGGCGGCTCGGGCTACGGTTTTGCTAGGTCAATCTCTTCGCTCATTACCACGCAAATCCTCCGCCACATTTTGTCGGCCCTGGTCTTTGCTGCGCAAAGCCCTTATCCGGGCCGCCAAAACGTCGTAAACAGCCGGAACGTTATGCGCAATTGTACCTAAAATTGGTTGGAATATATTGTATAAAAAATTATACTGCAAAATACATTAAAAAAAGAAAAAGAAACTTGACAAAATAAAATTATTGGATAAAATAATACTATGGAAATTGAGCCAATTATTACTAATATAGGTATCATAAGTGGACGGGATGCCATATTTTTAGATTTAGTAGAACATAAAAATAATGTATTGACATTTCATGGAGAAATTAACTCTGATTTATTGAATATAAAAGACATTGGAAATGACGATTTTGTAAAATATACATTAAACTTTTATGATGTAATATTTTATCAATGTTATGAATTGGATTTGTATAATTTAAATTTATTAAAATCATCTTTTGACAGTATAAAAAAATCAAAATTGATTGAAGAATTAAATTCAAGAAATACAGAAAAGATAACTAATGAACATAAACATTACAGGTTGGCAACATATGATTATATTTATGAAATAATATCATCAAAATATATTCTAAAAATTAACATCGATAAAAAATGAAAAATTATAAGAATTTGGAACATGATGATTTTATGGATTAAAAATATAAAACAAAAAAATAAAATAAGCAACATCGCGAATGATTATTTTGAATACCTTTGTCCCCTGTAAAAATAAAAAAATGTACTTTTGCAAAAAAATAGATGTTATATGAAATATTTTAATGTAGCAGGTCCCTGCATGGAAAGCGAGCATTATATGATTGATGCAACGAAACGTTTGCACAGCGAGTTGATTGACCTTATCGACTCCGGACAGTATTATGTCATTCACGCCGCACGGCAGACCGGAAAGACAACCTTACTGCTCAACCTTGCAAACAGGATCAACCGTGAGGGTAAATATCATGCCGTTTACTGCTCGCTGGAAAAAGCGTATGTCATCACCGATCCGGAAAAAGGCATACCGGCAATTATCAATTCCTTTGCCATTGCGCTGGAAAATTACAACTTGCCGCACTTTGAAAAATTCAAGGAAAATTTGGATGTTTCGGACTATTCGAATGCGTTTGGACTGGCATTGTCGAGATGCTGCAGGCGACTTGACAAACCGCTTGTCATCTTTTTTGACGAAGCCGACTGTTTGAGCGAAGGGATGCTCCTGTCGTTTTTGCGGCAGTTGCGGGACGGCTTCGTAAACAGGGCTGTTGCACCTTTCCCGACGTCCATTGCCCTGGTCGGAATGAGAAATATTCGGGATTATAAGGCAAGAATCAGAGCCGACAGGGAAACGCTCGGAACGGCAAGCCCTTTCAATATTATAACGCAATCTTTGACGCTTCGCAATTTTACGGAAGAAGAGGTTGAGGCGCTTTACAGGCAGCATACCGCTGAAACCGGTCAAATTTTTGAAGACAGCGCAGTAAAACTCGCTTTTGAACAGACGCAGGGACAGCCCTGGCTTGTAAATGCGATTGCAAGAGAAATTATAATCGAGCAGCTCAAAAAAGACTTCACAAAGCCCGTCCGGGCGGAAATGGTTTCCGAAGCAATACAGGCAATCATCCTTCGCCGCGACGTGCATATCGACCAGCTGCTTGACAAGCTGAAGGAAGAGCGCGTAAGAAAAGTAATTGAACAGGTAATTATCGGTGAAGGCGAAGGCATTGAAACCCTTTCCGATGATTACAGTTATGTGAAAGATTTGGGATTGATCAGGGAAATGAACCGGGTAATCGAGCCGGCAAATCCCATTTATGCAGAGGTGATCATCCGTACCCTGAATCACGACGAGCAGCGGATATTGAGTTCCGATGTACGCTTTTCCGCTTACGAAATGCATAAATACTACAAAAACAACAGCGTTGACATGAATCTGCTGCTGCAGGATTTTCAGCAGTTCTGGCGGGAAAATTCGGACATCTGGGAAGAACGCTTTCAATACAAGGAAGCCGCGCCGCATTTGATTCTGCAGGCATTTCTGCAAAGAGTATTCAACGGCGGCGGCGATGTGAGACGGGAAATGGCGACGGGTAAAAACCGACTGGATTTGTGCATTGTCTATAAAAACAAAAAATATCCGGTCGAGCTGAAAATTAACCGCGGTAAGAAATCGGTGGAAAAAGGCATTGAGCAAATACTGGGATACATGGATACGCTTGCCTGCACGGATGGCTGGCTGATCGTTTTCGACCGCAGAAAAAAAATATCCTGGGATGAAAAAATTTGTCAGAAAACCGAAACTGTTGACGGGAAAACAGTAAATATTTTCGGCTGCTGAAAAGTAAATTTTCGATCAATTATATGGAATTATGGAAATGCATGAATAATCCCGATTTTAAACATTGCAAAAAAGAGCATTTCACCCTCAAAGTTTGTAAAATTCATGCCGTTTACACCCTGAAAGTTTGCACATTTTAAGAAAACAGCTACTTTTGCAGCCGTAAAACAGAATAATATGATACAAAGAACAGTTTTGAAAAGCCTGCGCGAATGGAGTAAAAGCAAGCACCGGAAGCCGCTCGTCCTGCGCGGGGCAAGGCAGACAGGCAAGACAACTCTTGTGCGCGAACTCGCCAAAGACTATGAGGTTTATCTGGAGCTGAACCTTGAAAACGAACGCGAGCGTCAGCTGTTTGAAACCGGAAACGATATTCAAAAAACGATTACAGACATATTTTTCTATAAAGGCGTAATGAAAACCGACAAACCGGCGCTGCTCTTTATCGACGAAATACAGTATTCCAAACCGGCTGTCGCGATGTTGCGCTATTTTTATGAAGAAGCAAACTACATTCACGTCGTCGTTGCAGGCTCGATGCTCGAAACGGTCATCGACGTACGGAAAATTTCATTTCCCGTCGGGCGGGTGCAGTATATGGCTGTCAGACCCTGTTCATTCATTGAGTTCTTGAGAGGAATCGGCGACGGTTTCGACGCCGGACTGATTGAAAGCCATGCCGATGTTTCAGCAATTCATTTCCGCATCATCGAACATTTCTACAAATATATCCTCGTGGGCGGAATGCCTGCCGCAATAACGAGGTATGCTGAAAACATGGATATTCTTGCAGCGAATGAAGTATATGATTCCCTGCTCGTCACATACAGGGACGATGTAGAGAAATATACCGGCAGCGCACTGCAGATTCAAATAATACGCACCATTCTGGATGTTGGCTGGTACTCGGCGGCAGAAGCAATTTCTTTCGACAGGTTCGGAAACACAGGCTTTTCGTCCCGCGAAATGAGCAGGGCATTTCAAACCATCCAGAAAGCAATGCTGCTCGAGCTTGCATATCCTACTTCGTCGGTGCAGATGCCCCTGTCGCCAAATTTCCGACGGCGTCCGAAACTGCTGTGGCTCGATACCGGTCTGGTAAACTATTACGC
>JAISDB010000217.1 GCA_031265155.1 Prevotellaceae bacterium
ACTTTTGCATACTTGTTATTCATCATTTAAGCACTGTTTGTTAGCACTTAAATATATGGCTTTTAGATGGAATAACAAGTGCTTTTTTATATCTATAAAAGTTTAAATCAGTTTAATAATATAAATATTGTTTTTTCGAATATTTCGAATTACTTCGATTTGCAGATTTTGACTGATTATCTGAAAACATTGCAAGCACCTGTTACAATTTACGTTCATTATTCGGAAGCTGCAGTAAATAGCAATGTTTTAGATAAACTGTTAATAGAAAATTTTACTGTTAAAATAATTTGTGAAATTGATAAGGATTTAAACGGCATTTTATCGCTTTTAAAAGACAAACCGTATCAATACAGTTTTTTAATAAAAAACGAAGAGGAATATGCCATCTGCGAGCAGATAGCCGAAAATTTGACGGCTGAAAATTATGCTGTAATACCGGTATTTGACAACAATTTACAATTTTTTGAAGATAACGTCTTTTTAGACAAAGACGATGTTTTGGCATCCGGGCTCGGTAAGCGGGAAATATTTGCGCATCAGGCAGTAAATACTAATTTCTTTGGAGACCTCATTGTTTTGCCGGATGGTAAAGTATATGCAAACATAAATGGTAAACCAATAGGCACAATAGAAAACTCGGTATATGATTTAATAATTCAAGCGCTTGATGATAACAATTCATGGCGCTTTATACGAAACGAAAAACCGTGTACGGACTGTTTATTGCACTGGCTATGTCCTTCGCCATCAAATTATGAACGTGTAATCGGGAAAATGAATCTGTGTAATATGAAACAGGAATGATTGTAACGGGTTAAATTTTATATATTTAGATATTTATTTTAGATTTACAGTAGTAAATGCAAAACAAAAATCTTAATATTAAATAAATTAAATTTTAAAGTTATGAAAAAAATAAATTTAAATGTATTGGCTAAAAATACCATGAAAGAAAAGGAAATCAACCACGTTAAAGGTGGATATAATGATGATTGTTTAGATGCATGCTGTGGTTGTGGCTGTGCTTATGCAAACAACGGTGGCTCCAGTATTGCCGCTAACCGTGATGCGAATGCCGCAGGTGGTCTTTTTACACCAGGAGATCCTGAAGCATGGCAAGATGAAGTGTGTTGCGATTGATAATTCCTCGAAATCTACCGGGATTTATCCCGGTAGATTTCTTTATTATATTAAATGTTTACGCAAATAATTATTAATTAAATTATAATCAATATGAAACATGTAAAAAAACATAATTGTCGTTGTAAATGCATATATTGCATTTTTTTGCTATTTATTTTCATTACAAATACATTTGCACAATTTAGAAATATATCAAAAAAAGCAATAATAGATGATTGCAGGTATAGTATAACATATTCATATATTTTTATTAGAGATACAATAAAGAAAGAGCCAAGATACGATAAACAAATATTGGAAATAGGCAATAAAACATCTCATTATTATAGCATTTATGGAGATAAATTAGATTCTATTTATTACAACTTTTCAAACAATACAAAACTGCATAAACCGGACAAAAGTGGTACAGACGGTATTAATCCGAGAGCAGAAGCAAGATTGAAACCGAATGAACGACCACAATACGATAATTATTATATGAATTATCCTCAGGCAGGCACTCTCACGGTTATTACAAGTATGGTGTTCAAAGAATTTATTTATGAAGAACCTGTTCCTAAATTTGAATGGAAAATTCAGGCAGACACCATGACTGTATTAGGATATAAATGCATGAAAGCAACAACAATGTTCAGAGGACGAACATACAATGTCTGGTTTACTCCGTTTATTCCAATTCGTCAGGGCCCTTGGAAATTTAATGGATTACCCGGGTTGATTTTAAAAGCTGCTGATACAAAAGGATATTTTGAATGGACGGCAACAGGAATAGAAAAATCACAAAACAAAAACATTTATGCTTATAATTTTGATAAAACAAAGACACAAAAAACAACAAGAAAAGATATGATTAACTTATTGCATAAACGCTGGAAAGACCCTGTTGGCTTGAAATTTTACTTAAGACCAAATGCACAAAGTTTTTCATATAAGGATAATACAGGAAAAATCATTACAATAGACCGCAATAATATACATAACTATCAAAGTACTTATATCCCTATTCCCGAATTGGAGTGAAAAGATGAAAAAGCTGCAGTTAATATTATTATTTTTATTTGTTTCGATTTGTGCTAATGCACAGATAACAATAAGCGGCATTGTGCGTGATACTATAACACGCAAGCCCCTTGCAGACGTCAATGTAATATTGCAGAATAAAAATACAACGGCAATTTACGGTTATGCAATAACTGATGAAGAAGGCAAATATTCAATAACCTGCACCACCGGAGCTGATTCGTTACAAATTTTAATTACAGGACTTAATGTGCGCGAAACGCGCCGCATTATTTTCGCCAAAATACAAACTTTTGATATTGATGCTGTAAGCGAGGCATTACAAATAAGGGAAGTCAAAGTAAAAGCCGACCCAATAGTGCGCAGCAGCGACACTATTGATTATTTTGTAAACAGTTTTGCCGACCAAAGCGACCGTACAATAGGCGATGTACTCGGCAAAATGCCCGGAATTGATGTTGCCGCAAACGGGCAAATATCATACAACGGCAAACCAATCAATAAGTTTTATATTGAAAATCTTGATATGCTCGAAGGTCGTTACGGAATTGCAACAAACAATATTCAGGCAAAAGACATTTCGAAAGTACAGGTTTACGAAAATCACCAGCCTGCAAAAGTTTTGCAGGGCGTTCAACATTCCGACAATGCCGCAATAAACCTCACGCTTAAAGAAGATGCGAAAGGCGCGTTTAATGTGGTGTTTCAGTTTGGCGGAGGTTACAAGCCTTTAATGTGGGACGCAGAAGCGGTAGCGATGTATTTTGCCAGAAAATTTCAAATAATGAGTACCTACAAAACCAACAACTCCGGCGACGATGTTTCACGGGAATTATTGTCGCATACTGACGATTCGCAAGAATTTTATAATTACTCAATAGTAGGAATAAGCAAGCCGACAACTCCGAGCGTGCCGCAAAGCAGATATTTGAACAATAATATTCATACATTTTCGTTCAATACGATTCAGCGCATAAGTGAAGATATTGATATAAAGGCAAATGCATACTATATTCATGACAGTCAAAAATCTATAGGCAATTCGATTACGACCTACCATTTGCCAACAGGTATTTTGCCTGTTCCCGAAGACGTATTTGCCCACACGGCGACAGATAAATTCGAAGCGAGCGGAGAATATCTTGCCAATACAAAAACGGCTTTAATCAAAAATAAATTACAGGTAAACGGAATGTGGAATAAAGATTACGGAATTTCGTTAACAGACAATGATGACGTAAGTCAACATTTCAAAAATCCTCAGTTCGGTATCGCCGATGAATTTACTGTAATAAAAGTTTACAACAGGTTGCGGCTAAGCTTCGGCTCAACCAATTCTTATACGAAATCAACAATAAAACTTAATGTTCAACCATTGCTTTATCCTTTTATTTTCGATAATAACAGTAATTTTGAAGGAACGTTGCAAGAAATGAATACATCAAATTTCAAATCGCGAACAACAGTATTCACATCCCGTCAACACGGACGGTTTGATTTGGGAATTAATGGCGGATATGATTTGCAAATAGAAAAAATGGCAAGCGCATTAACTCCTGTTGATAATATACAATCGTATGCTAGCGCCGATTCATTACACAACGATATACAATGGAATCAGTTCAAATTGTTTGTCAGTCCGTATTTACGATATTCGGCAGGCAGTTTGTTCAGTGTTAATATGAATGTGCCTGTTTCTTTTCTCAATCAGTATGCAAACGATAAAATTATTGACGTAAAGAACAAACGAAACAAATTTATTTTTGAACCGAGTTTGCAAATATCATATAAATTAAATATAAACACAAGTATTTCGGCAGGCGCATCAATTTCAAATTATAATGGAAGCCTTTACGATACGTACAGCGGTTATATAATGAATAATTATCGCAATATTGCCAATAATGTCGGGCTTTTGAACGATGCTTTGAATCAATATTACAATATTTCGTTAAGTTATGGAAATGCCATAAAATCGCTGTTCGGCTCGTTAAGCGCGATTTATTTTAATAATAAAAATAAACTAATGCAAAGTATCAATTACATGGAAACATTGTCGCAAAGTACATCGCAGAAAATGGATAATACTTACGACGGTTATATTTTAAGCGGAAAAATAAGTAAAAGATACGATAATATTGCATCCACATTCGGTTTGTTTGCTACGTATCGCAAAAGTTTCAGCGATTTACTGCGTCAAGATGTTTTGATGAAATATATAAGCGACTATATAAACGCAGGCGTAAACGCTTATGTGCGTTTAGGCGAATATGGAAGTTTCGATTACAGCATTTCATTGGGGTGGAATACAGCAAAAATAAAAAGCAGTCAAGACGAATTCTCGCCGATAAGGAACATTACACAAACTGGAACATTGAATTTATTTATCACGAAAACATTCACATTTAGCATTGCAGGAGAATATTTTTATAACAGTGCAATTACTGATGGCAGCCGTACAATACTGTTTGCCGATGCTTTTTTAGTGTACAAAACAAAACGTATTGATTACATACTCGAAGCCCGCAATTTGACAAATGAAAAAGCATACCACTCGGCATCCTACAGCGACATTTCCGATTATGTTTACAGTTACGATTTACGTCCGGTTTCGGTTTTATTTAAGATAAGGTTTAGCTTGAGATGATGTTTCTTTATATTAAAGATTCAAGATACTTATAAATATTTGGTATATAATCAATTCTCAAGAAGCAGCTATTTATTACAGGTAAACTTCGGGCGCAATCTTTTTATGTTCGTCGGTAATCAATGTTTGCACTTTAAGCATCATATCTTTTATGCGTGTCGATTCTATTTCTTGAACCGAAATTTCGGGAAGAATTTTAAGCTGAAATCTGTGTCTGATTTTTATTAATATGCCTTTTTTAGGCAAAACGGCAAACGTGCCATCCAGTACAATCGGCAGGATTGGCGTTTTTGTCTGTTTTGCAAGCAAAAAGGCGCCTTCTTTGAACCGGTGAACCCTTCCATCTTTTGTGCGAGTACCTTCGGGAAACATCGCTATGCTTGCGCCGCGTGCAAGCCATTTCATACTTTTAGTCAGCATCTTTTTTGCACTTTTGCTTTTACCCCGTTTTATCATAATATCACCATGAATATAAAGCATTTGACCGATAATTGGAATTGATAAGACTTCATGTTTCGAAATCCACTTGAATACGCACGGAACATAATACATTAACCCGATATCCATAAGCGACTGATGATTTGAAACAATAATATATGATTTGTTTTTATCAACAAATTCCTTACCTGTGAATATGGTTTTCCAAAAAGGATTAAAAAGAAAAAAGCATTGCTGTGTCCACCATCTCGACAGTTTATGCACTGCAAAGCGGCGTTTGTCGAAAGGATAAAAAACAACAAGAGCAACTGCCGATAAAACCAGAAATATTATCGACAGAACAATGAAATACAGATAAATTATTATGTTATATATTAACTTCATATAAACAATTTTGTATTTTTATGTGCAAATATAGCGATTAATTGTCATGTTCGGCATAAAAGTCAATAAATATTATATCAAATGTTCCTTTTTATATTACAATTATGCTGAAATAATTTATTATTGTTATTGTATATATTTTTTATTGTTTGCTTTTTTATATATATTTGATATTAGCTTTAATAAATATTTTAGGTTCAAGATAACTTTAAGGGAAAATTTCTAAAATTTTCGAGCAAAGTTAAGTAAATATTTTGTTTCTAAAATTGTATCTAAATTCACATTCTTTTATGCGTAAACAGAATG
>JAISDB010000102.1 GCA_031265155.1 Prevotellaceae bacterium
GCTTGCCAACGGCAACACAAATGTAAATAATGAACTGTACGGCGGCGGCGTTTACATCGAAAAGTCTTCACTGACAATGACCGGCGGAAACATTAAAAATTGCAAGGCGCTTTATGGCGGCGGCGTCTGTATGTTAGAGGACAAAGAAAGTAAGCACAGTTCGTTTGTTATGAGCGGAGGAACCATCAGCGACTGTAAAACACAGGGAAAGGCATCGCCTGAAGGCGCAGGCGTATTTGTTGACATGGAATGTTCGTTTACTTTGTCGGGCGGTTTCATAATAAATAACGGCACTGATGGACGAAACGACAACGGCGGCGGCGTAAATGTTAACGGTTATGGAATATTTACCATGAATGGAGGCGAAATAAGCGGTAACAGGGCAATAAACAACGGCGGTGGCGTAAACATATCGGCGTATGGAATTTTTAACATGAGCGGTGGAACAGTTACCGGCAATACAGCTCCGGATGGCGGAGGAAGCGGCGTAGCCATATCTCAATACGGCGCAGTATTCAACAAAACTGGTGGAAGTATCATCGGCAATAACGGAACTCCCGATTTGAAGCAATAATATGAAAAATGCAGGACTTTTGAGTCTTGGCAAATTTAGCATCTCCGTATATTTTCCGTGTAGTTATTTTTCACGGCTTGCATGGAGATGTTTTATGCTTATTCATAGCAAAAGGCCGGTAATGCACATTTGCAAACAGACTAATCATTATAATTTTAAGTTTATCCGATTTATTATTAACTTTGCAGATTATTTACAAAACAGAGGATTAAATAAAATGAACAGAAAGGTAATATTGATTATTCTCGACGGATGGGGAATAGGAAAAAATGATACAACCAACGCTATATACATACAGGGAGAACCTTATATTGACTCGCTTAAAAAAAAATATAAGAATTCACAGCTTGCCGCCGGCGGAATTGACGTGGGACTGCCCGAAGGACAGATGGGAAATTCTGAAGTAGGTCATTTGAATATTGGCGCCGGACGTATTGTCTATCAAGATTTGGTGAAAATTAATCTGGCATGCGTCGATAATTCGATAATGCAAAACGCGGAAATAATAAACGCCTTTTCGTATGCGCAGAAAACAGGAAAGTCAGTACATTTTTTAGGCTTGGTTTCGGACGGAGGCGTTCACAGTTCGCTCGAACATCTGTTCAAGCTTTGTGACATATCCAAAGAATACGGTATCAAAAATTCTTTTGTACACTGTTTCATGGATGGCAGAGATACCGATCCGCATAGCGGGAAAAACTTTATCACCGAACTCTTAAATCATGCGAAAAATACAGGCGTAAATATTGCAGACATTGTTGGTCGATACTATGCAATGGACAGGGATAAGCGCTGGGAGCGAATACGTGAAGCGTACGATTTGCTTGTAAATGGAAAAGGCAGGGCATTTGCCGATATGGAAGCCGCAATGCAGCAGTCGTACGATGAAGGCATTACCGACGAATTTGTAAAGCCTGTGGTAAATGCCGGCGTTGACGGACGCATAAGGGAAGGAGATGCTGTGATATTTTTCAATTTCCGCAACGACAGAGCCAAGGAACTTACCTTTGTTCTTACACAGCAAAATATGCCGGAATACGGAATGCATACCGTTGAAAACCTTCAATATTACTGCATGACGCCTTATGATGCATCATTCAACGGCTTGCATGTAATTTTCGACAAGGAAAACGTAACAAATACGCTTGCCGAATATCTCTGTTCAAAAGGGGTAAAGCAGCTGCACATAGCCGAAACCGAAAAATATGCACATGTAACGTTTTTTTTCAATGGAGGACGCGAAAAGCCTTTCGCCGACGAAGACCGTATTCTCATAAATTCGCCGAAAGTTGCAACCTACGACCTGAAGCCCGAAATGAGCGCATACGAAGTAAAAGACGCTTTGGTCGAGCAAATCAAAACAAACAGGTATGAATTTATTGTCGTGAATTTTGCCAACGGCGATATGGTCGGACATACAGGAGTTTACGATGCTATAAAAAAAGCCGTTTTTGCAGTTGACGGCTGTGTGAAGGATGTTGTTGAAACGGCAAAGCAAAACAGCTACGAAACCATAATAATTGCCGACCACGGAAATGCCGACCATGCGGTAAACGATGATGGAACACCGAATACGGCACATTCGCTCAATCCTGTTCCGTTTATTGTGGTAAGCGACAGAATCGCACAAATAAGGTCGGGAAGGCTTGCTGATGTTGCGCCATCCGTTCTGACGCTTATGGGAATTGATATTCCGGAAGAAATGAAAGGAGAAAGTCTGGTAAAACTTTAATTTGTGTAAATGAAAAAATGACAGAAACGAAGTTCAGTGATAATAGATATTGATGATAAGCTGTTGAGTTCGGATTTGTTTACCGAATGTTTTTGTTGCGATTACGAATATTGTGGCGGCGCCTGTTGTGTTCATGGCGACAGCGGAGCGCCTCTGGAAGAGAATGAAAGTGAAATTATTAAAAAAAATCTTGCTGAAATTTTGCCGTATATGAAACCCGAAGGCAGGGAAACTGTTGAAAACAGTGGCGTATCCGTTATTGATGCAGACGGCGATTTGGTAACTCCGCTCATAAACGGCGAAGAATGCGCTTATTCGTTTTACGACGAACATGCCAACTGTTTTTGCAGTATCGAACGCGCATATATGGACAGGAAAATCGATTTCATAAAACCTGTTTCGTGTCATTTGTATCCTGTTCGCGTAAAAAAAACCGGCGGAACGGTCATGTTGAATTACGACCGGTGGAGCATTTGCCAATGCGCGAGAGAGAAAGGGAAAAATGAAAAAATTTTTGTTTATGAATTTCTGAAAGATGCAATAATAAGGCGCTTTGGCAGTGAATTTTACAAAAAGATTGAAAATATTGATGAATTAATAAAAACAGAAAAAAAATTCAAATAAAAACATGGAAAATAATTACAACGAAACAGATGCTGCTCTTTTTATCCACAGGCATATTTCTGCGCAAATGCAGCAAAAATATACGATAGAACAAATAGAATATCTGCTCGATCTGGTGTATGAATACTATGAAACTGCCAATGACGACGAAAACAGCATCGGCGTTAACATAATGAAAATGGCTTCGCATATCAATCAAAATATCGACACAGCTGTTTGCAGTCCGATTAAATACAAAGAAGTAATAATGATTTTGGACGCAGACAATGCTTACATGGATAGCATAGGAATACCGGAAGAAGATAATGCGGATGATGACGATAACATGCATATTGAAGAAGTCAGTAACGGCGTTTATTCCCTGTTGCCGCAAAACATAAAAAGCAGATACGATATCGATGATATTGTTACCGTTCTTTGCATAGAATACAGCTACATTGTTAATACTCTTGATATTGAAGATATTAACGAAGATGAAATGTGTGAATATATCCAACAAAACGCTGCCGATAGCGGCATTGAGATATCAACAGGCGATATACAGGATATTTTGAATGCCGAAGTGTCTTTCCTGTATGATGATATGGATAATAACTGCTAATATGAATACTGTATTAAGCATTTCTTCCTTGCCAACCACTTAAATTGTTTATTAACAATAAATTATAAATAAAACAAATGGCTGAAAAATAAGATTTTATGCGCATACGGATTAAAACAGTATAAAATTTCAGCAAAATATTTTTCTTTTCAGTATTTGATTTTTAGAAATACAAAATAATATCATCTAAAAAAACAACCACATTTTTTAATATTATTTTTCAACTTTCATAAAAAACATTAAATTTGCGGGAAAATTTATAAACATCATTTTATGAAAAAATTAATAAAAACACTTATTCTGCTTTTTGCTGTACCGACAGCAATTAATGCACAAATTTCATTGAATAATGAAATAACATTGCCATCTACGGATGTATGGAACTTTATGAAATACGGAGATGTAGGAACAAACCTGTATACAGGAACATTAAATTTAAAAATTCCCGTTTACACGTATAAGGATGAAGATTTTGAAATTCCTGTTTCCATTGATTATTCTTCTAACGGTTATATGCCTAATATACGAACAGGCATTTTGGGTTTGGGTTGGAATTTGAATGTCGGAGGATATATTACCAGAGAAGTGAAAGGATTACCGGATGAAGGGATAGTGTCACTGCGATCTTTTTCAAACTATGGTTGTAATATATCTGAAAATACAACTTACGGATCGTTGTTTCTTGACGCTTTTTATCATACAAAAGGTTTCATATATTTATGGAAACAGTCAAAAATATACAATTCTAATTTATTTAAACCATCCATTGAAAATTTGCTTGTTACAAGTTGTTCAAATGCTAATTTATTATTTTATGATGATAGGGATAATAGTTTTTTTGATGCAGAGCCTGATATTTTTCATTTCAATTTTATGGGCTATTCAGGCACATTCCAACTTGGGTATAATGGAGAAATACATGTTTATAATAGTAATACAAATAATGGCAATTTTAAAATAGAAACAGATAATTTGTACTCAATATCCATCAAAACAAATAATGGTTATAAGTATATGTTTGGAATTGGTGCTAACAGATCTGCTATTGATGAAATATTTTATGAAGGAAACGGCATGCCGTATTCTGTAATATCAGCATTTAAATTACTTGAGATAGAAGCTCCAAATGGACGAAAAGTCAAATTTTATTATAGCCAATCATATCAGGATAATAATTATAATATACCAATATCATTGTTTAAAAAGACACACGAATTTATAGCTTACCCATATATGTGTACTCCTCCTTGTGACGGTTTTTATAAATGTTTTACTATAAATGAAGCAGGTTATTCTGCAACAAAAGCATCATATTTAGATTCTATAGAAATAGATAATAGAATAAAAATCCATTTCAACCACATTGTTTTAAATAACGTAGATGGATATTATTTATCATTTTCTGACAGTAGAACTGCTTATTCTTATGAAAATAAACTTTCAAATATAAAAGTAATTAATACATCTATTGAACAAGAAATAAAAAATGTAAATATATCATATAAAACATCCAATGGAAGCAAAGTCCCTTTTATTGCTAAAATAAATATTACAGGCGAAGGAGAATATATTATGAATTACTATGGAGAAAATGCATATTTCCCATATTCAAGACGATGCAACTCCGACCATTGGGGTTATTACAATGGAGTCAATACAAGTTGGGATGATTTTGTTAATTCCATTCAAAATCCTGGACTAAACGAAATAATACCTAATTATTTAAGAGCGCCAGATCCTTTATTTTCAATACGGGGAATGTTACATGAAATAATTTATCCTACAAATGGCAAAAGCGTTTTTGAATATGAAGCACATAATTATTCTCAAAAGATTGATGGAAAGGTAAGTTTCATTCAATTGAAAAATTTAATATCAGATAGTATTACAGGAGGATTACGAATAAAAAGAATAAATAATTATATAGAAAATGGAATTAGTGCAAATAGTAAGGAATTTTTGTATATAAATAAAGATGGCAGAAGTTCAGGTCGGTTATTATATTATCCTCATTATTCAATAAAGTACAGTTCAAAATATTTTATTATGGGAGATCAATATTGTATAGAGCAATTTGAAGGATATTTTTTATCAGGAATTTTACCGGTTGATGCAGCTCACATTGAATACGACAGAGTTCTTGAAATAAATAACGATAATAGTAATGTAATACATAACTACAGTAATTATTCTATTATTCCTGACAAATTTACATATTCAAATGATATGTTTACATATGATTATTATTCAATAGAAAATATTATAAAGCAGGAAGATATTTCTTTTCCATGGAATATAATTCCCGGTTTGCGCAGAGAAGGACAATGGATAGATTTTACATCATCTGAATATCCAATTGGCGCATCATATTATCGTCATGTATTATTTCCAGCAAGTTCCATGCAGGCAGAGAGAGGAAAATTATTATCAAGACAAACTTTTGACAGTAATGGAAATTTACTTTTGAACGAGATCAATACATACAATACAAGTAAACAATTAAAATATTTTCCAACACCGGTATATTTGGCGCGTGAATATGGTTTTTATAAACGTTATATTGATAACTTTGATCTTACAGGCACAACAAAAATACAAAGTATTGGAAATAACGAAATAAGCGAATACACCTCCTACACCTACAACTCTCACGGGCAGGTATCAACATCAACGACCACCGACAGCAAGGGCGATAAAATTGTAACTAAGCATAAGTATGTAACCGATATTTCAAATCCTTCGGGAATACATAAGGCAATGCTTGATAACAACGTGATAAATAACACTATAGAAGATTCCGTTTACATGATAAAATCGGGAACAGCGGAAAAAACGCTTTTGGAATGGCGCAAATACAGTTACTGTCAGCCAAATATCGCGCAGCAGGCATTGATATGTTTGCAGTC
>JAISDB010000131.1 GCA_031265155.1 Prevotellaceae bacterium
TGTTCTTTGTATTGTCGTTCAAACTCATCTCCCCTGACATAAAAAAAACGCTCAGGAGAGCGGGCCGTAATCGGGTATTTCTCCAGGCAACCCTTTTAAAAAAGCCGCGAACTCTTTCGAGTAGCGGCTACCACGGGCGACCAAATCCCAGTCTTTCGACACACTTTTCCCTGTTGATTTATCCAGCCATCGACGACGGCGAACATGCAAATGGACACGCCTGTCACGTATCGGAAAATATTGTATACTCCCGGCCTCAGAGGAACCATTGGGGGAAAGGTCGGTAGATTTATAACCGGCGGGAACAATTGGCTTTTCGTCCAAATACAGATGAACTTCATACCTGTCTGCAACTTCTTTTTCCATTACATCAACCAAATCAAAAAACGAGGCGATATCCAACGGAAGAATAAGTTGAAACAACTTTACATAAGGATTCTCTGCTTGCATAGAATACAAAGATAATCATTCCCTTTTTTTGACCTATAGCCTAAACACGGAGTTTTGCAGGCGAGCCTGTTCTATGTCTTGAATCTATTTTTTTGGACGTTTTCTTGCCATAAACTCAATATTTACTTGCACCACAAAGTATATTGATAATAGGCATTGCTAATTAGATATAGATTTCATGCAATGTATAATTATAAATATTTGATTTTCAGGATGTGTTATTTCCTCAAAATATCAAAAACTATATTTAATTAGCAATGCCTTGATAATAAATAATCGCATCTCTTTATGTCGAAAAATGCGATTCTTGACTATTTTCTGAATAGCTTATAAATTATTTTCCGAAGATATTCTAATGATTGATTTTATCGGTAAATCAAATCCATTTTACCAGATTGAAATCCTGACGGTGCGGCAATAGCGGATTCTTTGGAAATACCCTGTAACCCGACATGTAAATTCCCGGCATGTCCATTTCTATTCTTGTTTTATACGTTACCACGTTGCCTTCCAAATTTTCAATATTAAATTCCTGTGTTCTGCAAACGGTAATTTGATCGTTCTTATTTTCGGCAAAAACAATTTCGATGCCGACATCTTCGGGTTTTAACAGCCCTATATTGAGTATTATTTCCAAATCGTATTTTCTGCCCAGCATTACCGTTTCTTTAGCCGTGTCGAGCCTGTCTGCCGATATTGTTGTAATATTGCTCCATTCGCGGTTCACGCTTCTTTTCCATTCGGCAATGTATTTTGCTTTTTCGTAATCGTTTTTAATGAGTATCGTGTGGCGTTCGGCAAGCTTATTATAAAAATGCCGTTCGTAATCGATAATCATTCTGTTTGTGGTAAAGTTTGACGCGACGTGCGCTATGGAATTTTTAATATATTTCGTCCATTCTGCCGGAATATTTTTTTTGTTGCGCTTATAATACAGAGGCGCTATTTCGTTTTCTATTGTATTATATATGACTTCCGAATCCATTTGGTCTTGAAAGTCCTGATTTTCGTAGGTTCGCTGCATTGGCAAACACCAACCGGCATCTTCTCTGTAACCTTCTACCCACCAGCCATCAAGAACGCTGAAATGCATTACTCCGTTAAGAACTGCTTTTTCTCCGCTTGTTCCCGAAGCTTCCAATGGTCGTGTAGGAGTATTCAGCCATATATCAACGCCCTGAACCATACGCCGCGCAAGTTCCATATCGTAATTATCAAGAAAAATAATTTTCCCCATAAACTGCGGGAGTTTTGAATATTCGACTATCATCCGTATTAAATCCTGTCCTGCTTTGTCGGCGGGATGCGCTTTGCCTGCAAACAAAAACTGAACGGGATGCTCGCTGCTGTTTACGATCCGGTTTAACCGGTCGATATTTTTAAACAGCAAATGCGCACGCTTGTAAGTTGCAAAACGCCGGGCAAAACCAATTGTCAGCTTGTCGGAATCCAATGTTTGCGATATTTTTATTACTTGCTGAGGAGTGAAATGAACAATATTTTCTTTGCTCGATACCCGGGTGCGTATATGGTCGATAAGATTTATCTTTAATGATTTTCTTATTTCCCAGATTATTTCGTCATCAACATTATATATTTTTTCAAAACATTTTTTATCGTAATTGTGCAAACGAAAATCCTCGCCAAATTCCCTGTCAAAAACTTCTTTCCATTGAGGCGCCGCCCATGTCGGCAAATGAACTCCGTTTGTTACCGAACTAATATGTAATTCTTCGGGCATGTATCCGGGCCAGATATTTTTCATAATATCACGACTTACTTTTCCGTGCAGCCGGCTTACGCCGTTTATTTCCTGCGACAAATTGGCGGCAAGTACGCTCATCGAAAATTTTTCATTTTGACTGTCGGGATTATTTCTGCCGAGTCCTATCAGGTATTTCCACGATATTTTCAGGCGCTCCGGATAATTCGAAATATATTTTCTCAACAAATTTTCATCGAAAGCATCATGCCCGGCCGGAACAGGAGTATGTGTTGTGAATAGCGATGATGAACGTACAATTTCCATAGCTTCGTCGAACATCAGCTTTTCTGATTCCACAAATTGACGGATGCGTTCAAAACCTGTAAATGCCGCATGTCCTTCGTTGCAGTGATAAACATCGGCTTGAATTCCCAATCGATTTAACAGCCTTATGCCTCCAACGCCGAGAACCAATTCCTGTTTTAACCGGTTTTCCCAGTCGCCTCCATAGAGTTGATGCGTAATTTCGCGGTCTTCGGGCAGATTGTCTTCAAAGTCGGTATCCAGCAGGTACAGGTCTGTACGACCGACTTCAACTTTCCATGTGCGTGCGTAAACCGTTCGCCCGGGGAAAGCTATGCCTACCGTAAGCCAATGTCCATCGTTATCGCGTACCGGAGTAACAGGAAGCCTGGTAAAGTCTTGAGCTTCGTACTCGGCTACCTGTTCGCCAGATGCCGAAATCTTTTGCGTAAAATATCCGTAACGATACAAAAATCCCACGGCAGTGATGGAAACGCCTTTGTCGCTGGCTTCTTTTAAATAATCGCCTGCAAGTATTCCAAGTCCGCCCGAATATATTTTTAATGAAGCCTGCAAGCCGTATTCCATGCAAAAATATGCTATTTGCGGTTTTTTTGTCAAATTTTTTTCTGCCATATATTCCTTGAAACGCTTATATACGGCATTAAGCTTTTTTACAAATTCTTCGTCATTTTCCAGCTCCTGATAACGTTTTGATGATATTGTACCTATCAGTGCTATAGGATTTCTGTTGGTTTTTGTAAATGTTTCCCTGTCTATGTATTTAAACAGTTCGATGGATTTTTGATCCCAGCACCACCACATGTTTTTTGAGATTTCCGACAAAGCCGCAAGAGCGTTAGGTATTTCGGGCTGAACGATAACATCTGTCCAAATCGGCTGCTCAAGTACAGTATGCTGCACATAAGCAGACGCATCTTCCCCGTATGGCGACACGGTAATTGTTTTCTTGCGCTGCGCTGCTTTTTCGAGTGCTATTTTGTAGGATTGCAGATAATATGTTATAAAATTGTCCCAAAGGGCTATCGACGACAGTTCATCGGCGTTTCGTTTCAGCTTTTCTATTTCTTTTTCGCTGTGCCGCGAAAATGATATTATTTTTTTTTCAATAAAACTTGCTACTTCTTCATTGTTGGTATCGTTGCGTTCGATGATTTCTATTGCAGGATGATCTTTCTGATATTCTGTTATTATTCTGTTTCCTATGCCTGTGACAGACGTTGTTATTGTCGGAACTTTGAACGCCAAACTTTCGAGAACATTGTATCCCCACGGCTGGTAATACGATGGAAATACGGTTAAATCAAGCGCCATCAGCAAATTGTAATAGGGCAGATTGAATATTCCATCATTTCCGTTGAGGTATGACGGCACAAATATAATCTTGACCTTATCTCTGTCCGTATTGTTGAGTTCTGCCTTTTTTATCGCCTGTAATATTGCATCATATTCGGGATCTATCAAATAATGGGTTGTATATTTGTTTGTAAGTTGAATATCGTTGTTATTGCCGGCAATATTTTGCATAAGCTCCTTGCTTTGCCCGTGATGCGACGATGGAACAAAAAGAAAAGCGATAATCTGCTTTTCAAGATTTTTGTTTTTATTAAGTTTGCCGAGAGCATCTATAAAAACATCTATTCCCTTGTTGCGAAATTCGTATCGTCCGCTCAAGCCTGCGAATAATGCACTGTCGGGAATTTTGCCATTGATTATTATTTCTGCAACCTGCTTAAGTTTTTTTCTGCCTGCTTCATATTTTTTTTCAAAATCTTTGCCTGTCGGTACAAATGTTTTTTCAAATCCGTTTGGAGTTATAACATCAGCATCTTTGCCCAAAAAATATTTACTTTCGTTAGCTATAACACTACTTATTGTTGTAAAGCAATCGGCGTGAACGGCTGCATTTTTCTCAAGCGAATGTTTTGCCACAACATCAAGCTCTGCTGCTTTTGCATCTGCACTGTATTTATCCGTGTTGCCGTAAAGCGGAAGCCCGTGAAATGCTATTGAGCGTCCCAGAACAGTTGCATGACTTGTAAACATGCAAGCTATTTGCGGAGCTTTCTGTTTAAGATACAAAAGCCCTGCGCCTGTCATCCATTCGTGAAAATGGGCAATAACTCTGTTGCGGGGCGAGAGGTAAAATTTTGAATAATGCTCTATTACTTTTCCTGCTGCATAGCCGAATAATGCAGGCTCGATGTAATCCCACTGTCCGCTTATGGAATCAAGTTTATACTGTTCCCAGAGTTCTTTGAATATCTGATCTTTCTGTTCAAACAGATTTGTAAAGTCAATCAGGATGGCAATCGGCTTTCCTTCTATATTCCAGCGTCCTGTTCGAACGCGCAGTCCATCTTGAATAGCTTTCACTTTCCACATTTTCAGCAGCTGCGAATCTTCGATGAACGACATGTTTTCATCTTCACGGATAATATCGGGTCCTATCATTATATGACCTTTGACTTCTTTGTCAAGCTGTAAGACTTTTGTTGATATTGCAGTATATATTCCGCCTATTTTATTGCAGACTTCCCAGCTGATTTCAAATAAGTAATCGGTTTTTTGTTCTTTTTTGCCTTTCATTTTGTAATGTATTTTATAAAAAAATCAGAAACTAAGCAACGAAGGTAATAAAAAAAACAACAACATGCATTACAAAAGTTACGGTTGATAAATTTGCAACATGATGATGTATGCTGTAATGTGTTGATAATTAATGAAAATACAAAATACGGGTTTTATTAATTACCTTGTATGAAAATTATTATCTTTTAATTTGTTAGCATATTACAGTTTACGTAATATTTACTTTCAAAATCTCAAATGCTTAACCGAGCGCCCCGACCTTCCAAGCAATTTAAGCGCCTCAATTCCTATTTTTACATGGTTTTCGGCAAACTGCTCCGATACCTTTTTATCGCTTTCTGCTGTTTTTATTCCCGTAGCAATCATTGGCATGTCGGAAGTGAGAAGCAACGCTCCCGTGCTTATATTGTTTGCAAATCCCGCCGTAAAAATAGTGGCGGTTTCCATATCTACAGCCATACAGCGCAATTTGATGAGGTACTGTTTAAAGTCATTATCGTGTTCCCATACGCGGCGATTGGTTGTGTAAACCGTTCCCGTCCAGTAATCCAAACCGAAATCGCGGATGGTAGTCGAAACAACGCGCTGCAGGCTGAATGCAGGCAAAGCGGGAACTTCGGGCGGCAGATAATCGTTTGATGTTCCATCGCCACGAATTGCAGCTATCGGCAAAATCAAATCGCCGAGTTTGTTTTTTTGCTTCAATGTCCCGCATTTGCCCAGAAAAAGTACGGCTTTCGGTTCTATTGCAGTAAGCAAATCCATTACTATTGCAGCATTGGGACTTCCCATTCCGAAGTTTATCATCGTAATACCATCGGATGTGGAGCAGGGCATGTTTGCGATTTCGTCGATTACAGTCGCACCTGTCCATTTGCAAAAAAGATTAATATAGGCTTTAAAATTTGTGAGTAATATATGACTTCCGAAATCTTCCAGTTTTGCACCTGTATAGCGCGGAAGCCAGTTTTTTACAATATCTTCTTTTGTTTTCATCTCATAACAATTTTACAAATTTATATATTTTTTTTGAATCAGACGTAAACTTATGCAGGAATATTTGAAAAATAAGGTAAAAATAATGAATTTCACAAAATTTATCAAGAAGTTGCTTTGAATTTAAGATTATTTCGTCGTTCCTTAAAAAGATATCAGTTAAGGAACGACGAAAATAAAGCAACGGTAAATCAATAATTACCTGAAATTTTAACAATTCTCGAAAATTTCTTTGTCCGAAAATATACAATATAGGACATGCAATGTTATATACATATTTTGTTACAGACAAAAACAAATTTTTTGACAATTACATGAAAAAGCATCTATATTACTGATAACCATGCGAGTTCTTTGTCTTATAATGTAAATTATCGGACAAACACATATAAATTGCTAATACTGATTGATATGCAAAGGCACAGAAAAACATTTTACGACTGCTTAACACAAAGGGCAAATTTGCAATTTTTGTTCGGCGCAGGCTCTGCCGCTGCGATGTACGGGCGTTGCATATATAATTCGGAACATGCTACAGAGTTCTCGGAATATATTTCAGAGTCTTCGGAATATGCTACAGAGTCTTCGGAACATGTTACAGAGTTCTCGGAACATATTACAGAGTCTTCGGAATATGCTACAGAGTTCTCGAAATATATTACAGAGTTCTCGGAACATGTTACGCAAGTCGTGTCGTACATTACAAATCATTTATCGTCTTTTATACATAACCGGGATAACCGTTCATTTTTAAAACATATAAAATCATGACAAATTCAAATTTCATTCCGCGCAAAGACGCGGACTTCCTTCAATGGACAAACAATTTTATGAAGTATCTTGGAAACAGGCTTACACAGTTCGGATTTCCCAAAACCGTGTACGACGACCTGACGGTGCAACACGAAGATTTTGTGCAGAAACTCGAAATCGCTGACGAGCCCGCCACGCGAACAAAGCCATCGATACAGGCTAAGAATACGGCGCGAGTCGTTTTCGAAAACGCGCTGCGGCAGGCAATAGGCGAATATCTTACTCGCAATCACATGCTTAGCGATTCTGACAGAGATGAACTCGGCTTGCCGATTCGCAAAACCTCGCATACTCCCGCACCTGTGGCAACCACCTATCCCGACTTCGACGTTGACAGCAGCGTGATACGCCGCCTCACGATTCACTTTTATGACCACGGCAGCGCCGGGTCGAAAGCCAAACCCGCAGGTCAGCACGGCGCGGAAATTCGCTGGGTAATACTCGATACGCCGCCTGCCTCGCTGAAAGACCTTATCAATTCGTCTATTGACACGCACACGCCGTTCACCCTCGAATTCGACGAAAACGAGCGCGGACGTACCGTTTACTTCGCCCTCCGCTGGGAAAACACTCGCGGCGAAAAGGGTCCATGGAGCGAAATCATGAGCGCGATAATTCCGTAACAGTTGAAAGTTATAAAGTTGTAAAGTGAAAGTTTATAAAGCAACGTC
>JAISDB010000169.1 GCA_031265155.1 Prevotellaceae bacterium
AGTTCGGTAGCGGTCCGGCGACCAGGAACAAAAAGGAGCATCCTTTTGAGCGCCTGCTGCTGGAAATGAGCATCAAGCACCGTTATACCAGACCATATCGACCGCAAACTAACGGGAAAGTCGAACGTTTCTGGCGAACGCTAAACGAGGATTTCATCGACGGCGCGCTATATGAAAACATCGATGACTTGCGAAATGAACTGCTGGGGTTCTTGGTCTACTACAACGAGCACAGACCACACTCGGCTATCGGAAATATAACACCAATTAAAATGTTAAACATGTAACGAATTAGTTGACTTTTACAATTGCGAGGCGGAACGCCGAAGCAATCCATAAAAGAACATGGCAATTGGATTGCTTCACCGCAAGCGGTTCGCAATGACGTTTCAATAAATTGATGAATTTCCCGAAACCGAAATATTTACTTTGAACAGTTTCTTTCGCCGAAAATGAGCGAACCTATACGGATTATCGTACTGCCTTCACTTATTGCAATTTTGTAATCGTTGCTCATTCCCATCGACAGTTCGCAAAAATTCGAATCGCCGGCAAATACCGTTTCCCTTAATTCGTCGAAAATCTTGCGCAACGTATGAAATTCGTCACGTATTTCGACAGTGTTTTCGGTAAAGGTTGCAATTCCCATAAGTCCGACAATGTGAACAGACGTGTGTCTCAAAAATTCTTTTGTTGATAAATATTCCTTCAATGCATCGGCAGCGAAGCCGAATTTTGTTTCTTCCCTTGCAATATGAACCTGCAAAAGGCATTTTATTATCCTGTTCTGTTTTGCCGCTTCCTTATTTATTTCGGCAAGCAATCCGGGCGAATCAACGGAATGTATCAGGCTTACAAAGGGTACAATATATTTTATCTTGTTGGTTTGCAAATGTCCTATAAAATGCCATTCCGCATCTTTGGGCAATTCATTATATTTTTTAACGAGTTCCTGAGGCTTGCTCTCGCCGAAAATGCGTAATCCGTTGTTGTATGCACGCTGCACGGCTTCGCACGAATGTGTTTTTGAAACAGCAACAAGCTTTACTCCTTCCGGAATTGATTTTACGAAATCGTCCACTGGATTTTTAATATTGAGATTTAATTTTCGATTATAAAATCGCTTTTCATCCGAATTGTTATCTTTTCTTTCTGTTTTTCTGCTGCAACTGCTGCTGGCGCTGCATTTCCTCGAGTTTCCGCTGAAAGTTTGATTTTTTTACCGGCTGTTTTGCATGTTCCTGCATCTTTTTAAGCAAATATTCATCTTTTACGATGTATTTGCGTATAAACCACATTTGTACTATTGTTATTATATTCGACAGTAAATAGTAATAGCTCAATCCGCTTGAAAAATTATTACAGAAGCACAGCATCATTACCGGCATAAAATACAATGACATGAATTTCATTCCGGGCATCGAATTCTGGCTTGACGACTGGCTCGACATTGTTATTTTGGTATAGAAAAACATCGATATAGCCATAAGCAAGGCAAAAAGACTTACGTGATTGCCGTAAAACGGAATATTAAACGGCAAATTCAAAACCGAATCATATCCGGAAAGGTCGTCAGCCCAAAGAAACGCTTTCTGGCGCAACTCGAACGAACTCGGGAAAAAGCGGAACATCGCAATAAGAATAGGAAACTGCAGCAACATCGGCAAACATCCTCCAAACATGCTTGCTCCGTTTTTTTTATAAAGCATCATGGTTTCCTGCTGCTTTTTCATTGCATCTTCCTTTTTGGGATATTTTGCAGCTATCCTGTCTATTTCTGGTTTAAGCAAACGCATTTTTGCCATCGAAACATAAGATTTCCTCGTAAACGGAAATATCACTAATTTTATTAAAACAGTAAGTATCAGTATTATTATTCCATAATTTGAAATGAAATTCTCAAAGAAATTAAAAACGGGAATAATTATATATTTATTTATTAAACCGTCAATTCCTATCCAGCTTAGAGGTACAAGTCTTTCAAATTCAAGATCGTACGACCGCAGCGTATTATAATGGTTTGTTCCCAGATAAAAACTCAATGCGTAGTTCTGATTTTCGTTCAGCGAATTGTAAGGAACTGTTGTATATGTTTCAAACCGTTTTATCAGGCTGTCGATATTTTTTTCGTTATATCTTTTAAATATTAACCTTGCGCCGTCGAAGTTGCCTTTATTGATGAGAATTGCCGAGAAAAACTGCTGCTTGTATGCAATCCAGTTAATTTTTATGCTGCGCAGTTCTTCCGATTTTTCGCTGTTCTGTCCGGAGAGTTTTTCTATTGATGTTTCTTCCGGAAACCTGTATGCAAGTTCGGTGTAGTTGTTTTCGTTGCTGAAACCTTTTTCCTGCTGCGGTGAATCCATTGTCCACTGCAAGCCTATACTTGTTTCGCGCTTTTCTATGTAATCTCTCAAACCGACAAAATGCACATCCAAATCGACAAGGTACGAACCCTTCCGCATTTTGTAAACATATTCAATATATCCGTTGCCTAACGCAAGGCGCAGCGGAAACATTATAACCGTATCGGATGGATTCATCGTAATTTGAGTTTCGCCTGCAACAGGTTCAAAAGCCATTTTTGATGTTGATACCATTGCCTGATTTGCATAAAACTCAAACGAAAAATCATTGTTCCTGCCGTTAAACAGCATCAGCGGTTTTTTGCTGTATGTGCTAAAATGTTTCAGTTCTGCCGAATATATGCGTCCGCCGATATTTGTGAATGTAAGTTTCAGTAAATCGTTTTCGACTGTATAAAATTCTTCCTGTTTTTGTAGCGCTGCCTGTAAGACGGAATCTGTAATAACGCTCGACTGCAATGTATCGCCTGTATATGTATTGAGGCTGTCGGCAAGTTGCATTTCCTGCCTGCTGTTCATTTCTCTAACATGAGCAATAGAATCCTGCGTTCGTTTTTCACTGTCGTATTTTGCCGCCTGCTTAGAATTAAAAATTCCGAATCCAATCATTATGGCAACAATAAGAACCAATCCTGTAACTGTATTTTTATCCATAGTAAAAATTAGAAGTATTTATCTGTTTTATAATTATATTCACATATTTTTGGCATGTGTATTTTTTAATATGGCTGCAAAGATAGTATTTTAAAATAAATGCTCCTAACAAATATTAAAATTAATCCTAACAAAGAAAGGAAAGGCAACTTCAAGCACCGAAGATTCGGAACTGTGACTTTCAGGAACGCCGCCTGCTCAACGTTCCGTTAATGTTTTTACAGTTCGGCTATTTGAAAAAACATCTAAATATAAAACCGAAAAGAAAAATATTCTGCTGAAACACTTTGCATATATCAATCTTTCGGCAAAAATGTTCCAATCAATTCGGCTATATTCAGCATATTGTCTGAAATTGCCTTATGCATTTTTATTGTCTTGTTAAGCGGAACTTGAACTATTTCTTCATTTTTCCAGCCAATCATAATGCTTTTCTGATTGTCGAGAATAGCATCAATGGCAGCAACTCCCATAAGACTTGCCGTAACTCTGTCTTTTGACGTCGGTCGTCCTCCGCGCTGAATATGTCCGAGAACCGAAACTCTAATATCAAATTCGGGGTATTCATCTTTTACTTTATCTGCGATTTCCATTGCGCTGCCTTCTTCCAAACCTTCGGCAACAATAATTATACTTGATTTGTTTTTCAAAGCCCGTTCCTTAAGAAATTTCCTTACATTTTCGATTTGGTTTTTACGCTCGGGAACCATAATAACTTCAGCGCCCGAAGCAATGCCGCTGTTTATTGCGATAAATCCGGCTTCGCGTCCCATAACTTCAACAAAAAATATGCGATTGAACGAACTTGCCGTGTCGCGAATTTTATCAACGGCATCGATAACGGTATTTAATGCCGTATCATATCCTATCGTATAATCAGTGCCGTACAGGTCGTTGTCAATGGTTCCCGGAATTCCTATTACCGAAATGTCGGGATATTCCTGTGCAAAAATATTGGCTCCGGTAAACGACCCGTCTCCGCCTATTACAACAAGGCTGTCGATGCCATAGCTTTTAAGCGTGTCATATCCTCTTTTTCTTCCTTCTGCGGTTTTAAATTCTTTTGAACGCGTAGATTGTAAAAATGTGCCTCCGTTTTGAAGTATTCCGCTAACGTCCTGCGATTTCATTTGAAATACGTCATTTTCAATCAATCCCTGAAATCCGCGACGAATACCAAAAACTTCCATTCCATTATTTAATCCTGCTCGCGTTACCGCACGAATTGCCGCATTCATGCCCGGAGCATCTCCTCCCGATGTCAAAACTCCTACTCTGTGATTTTTAAGTATTTCCATAATCCTTTCGTATATTTCTTACAAATATAGATGAAATTTTCCGAATTACATACAGGCGAATAAAAATTATATGCTAATTTCACACAGATTTATTAGCCTTATGTAACAATTCTTCCATGTTGTCATATAACCTGCCATCTAACAGCCTCAGGCGTTGTTTTATTATGATCTTTTATTTGGAATAAAGTCACACGAATATATCCACCTGTTTCCTGTTGCATATATCTTTTTTCATATACAAATTGAACAAATCATTTATTAATAACTTATGTTACGCACCATAGAGCAGAGTCTCGCCGTCCTTTCAGGACTGTGTGATCATGACAGATTGTGCGTAACATCAAATAATTAAATTTTCAGTTGAATTATAAAGCCGTTTTCTAAATCACAGACCTGTTTTCGGCTATTTATCAAAATCATCATAAAGCGATAGTTTAATCTTAAACAGTTTAAAATTCATTATTGTATGTAAGATATAATTTGTACCTTTGCATGCAAATTTCGAAAAACGACAATGAAAGAAACCAATTATCAAATAGCCAAAGAATTAGGTCTGCTGCCTGAAGAATTTGACAAAATCAGGGAAATTCTCGGCAGGTTGCCAAATTTTACCGAACTCAGCATATATTCGGTAATGTGGTCGGAACATGCATCATATAAAAATTCGATAAAATGGCTGAAAACCTTGCCTAAAAAAGGTAAACACGTTCTGGCGGAAGCCGGAACAGAAAATGCAGGACTTGTTGATGTTGGAAACGGTTATGCCTGCGCTTTCAAAATAGAATCGCACAACCATCCCTGTGCCGTTGAACCTTATCAGGGAGCGGCAACAGGAGTTGGCGGAATAAATCGCGACGTTTTTACAATGGGTGCGCGACCGGTTGCACAGCTTAATTCCCTGCGTTTCGGCAATTTGAAATCAGAACGGACAAAGTGGCTGATGAAAGGCGTAGTCAAGGGAATCGGCGATTATGGCAATGCATTTGGCGTGCCTGTCGTCGGCGGCGAAGTGTTTTTTGACGACAGCTACAACATGAATCCTCTGGTAAATGCAATGTCGGTCGGACTGGTGCGCAAGGAAAATACTATTTCGGCTATTGCAAAAGGCACAGGAAATCCTGTATATATTGTAGGCTCATCAACCGGAAAAGATGGAATACACGGCTCAACGTTTGCTTCGGCTGACATTACGGAAGATTCGGCTAACGATATACCTTCCATTCAGGTTGGCGACCCTTTTATGGAAAAACTTCTTCTCGAGGCAACCTTGGAGCTTAATAAAACCGATGCGGTAGTTGGCATGCAGGATATGGGCGCTGCAGGAATTATCTGTTCTACATCCGAAATGTCGGAAAAAGGCGGCTGCGGAATGAAAATCTGTCTCGATAAAGTTCCGCTTCGTCAAAAAAACATCGAAGCATGGGAAATCCTTCTATCAGAATCACAGGAGCGAATGTTAGTTGTTGTTGAAAAGGGCAAAGAAAAAATTGTGGAAGACATTTTCAAAAAATGGGATTTGGCGTGCTCAATAATAGGCGAAGTGATTGACGAAGACCGGTTGCTTTTTCATTATCACGGTGAATTGGTTGCTGATGTTCACGCATCAACGCTTGTGCTTGGAGGAGGCGCTCCCGTTTACGACAGGGATTATAAGGAACCTGAATATTATAACGAATACAAGAAATTTGATATAAAAAATATTCCTCAGCCTGAAGATTTAAAGGCTGTAGCTCTGTCGATTGTATCAAATTCCAATATTGCCTCAAAACGCTGGATTTACGAGCAATACGACACAATGGTAGGCACAAAAAACATGAGTACGAACAAGCCTTCGGACGCGGCAATCGTAAATATAAAAAAAACAGATACCGCTCTTGCGCTTACAACCGACTGTAATTCGCGCTACGTAAAAGCCGACCCTGAAAAAGGTACAATGATCGCCGTTGCCGAAGCCGCGCGAAATATCGTTTGCAGCGGAGGCGAACCCTGCGCAATAACCAATTGCTTAAATTTCGGCAATCCGTATAATCCCGAATCATACTGGCAATTTGTAGGCGCGGTTAAAGGAATGTCGAAAGCGTGCGAATATTTCGGAACGCCTGTTACCGGAGGTAATGTAAGTTTTTACAACCAGTCAAACATGGATGGAAAAATCGAATCGGTAAATCCTACGCCTGTAATAGGCATGCTGGGACTTTTGAAAAACAGGGAAAATCAAATGACGCTTGCTTTTGGCAAAATCGGAGATGCAATATTCATGCTTGGAAAATTGGTCGAAGATATTGCTTCATCCGAATACCTTTATTCGTACCATAAAATTGCCGCTTCGCCTGCGCCGTATTTTAATATCGAAGAAGAATACAGCCTGCATCAAACGGTACGGCAGCTTATAGCGAACAAACTTATCAGCAGCGCCCATGATGTTTCAGACGGCGGCTTGTTTGTTGCGCTGACGGAATCGGCAATGCCGCTGAATTTGGGTTTCAGTGTCGTAACCGATGAAAAAATCCGCAGGGATGCATTTCTGTTCGGCGAGTCGCAGGGCAGGATTGTGGTTTCGGTTGATGAAAAAAATATTGACTTGTTTGTTAATTTCGTGAAATCGCAAAACCTGCCTTATGCACAAATCGGAAATGTTACGGAATCGGATATAGTTATTGATAATGAACTGTTCGGCAAAATCGGCGATATAAAAGAAATCTATGATACCGCTATTGAAAAAATAATGGAAAATAATTAAAGATAAAGACGAAGACAGAAATAATGGCAAATAAAAAATACGTATCCGAAATGTTTGACGATATTGCCGATAAATATGACTTTATGAATCATGTTTTATCTTTCGGAATAGATAAATTCTGGCGAAAGCGGCTTGTAAAGGAACTGAGACGCTACAAGCCTAAAAAAATTCTTGACATAGCAACAGGCACGGGCGATTCGGCAATCGTTTTGCTGCAAACCGATGCCGAAAAAATAATAGGAGTAGATATTTCAAAAAAAATGCTTGCCAGAGGAAAAGAAAAAATCAGGAAGAAAAAACTGTCAGGCAAAATAGAACTAATGCATTGCGACGGCGAATCGCTCAAATTCAAAAACAATACTTTTGATGCCGTCAATGTATCGTTCGGAGTTCGTAATTTCGAAAATCTGGATAAGGGCTTATCCGAAATCTATCAAGCGGTAAAACCCGATGGCATTGCAACCATACTGGAATTTTCAATGCCCGGAAATTTCATGATAAGGCAAATTTATTCGATATATTTCTTTCATATTCTTCCGCTTGTCGGACGGTTTTTTTCGCAAAACAAATACGCATACAGTTATCTTCCTCAATCGGTAAAAGCCTTCCCCAAAGGCAATCAGTTTGTACAGCGCCTGCAAAATGCAGGTTTTCGGCAAACACGGCACATCCCGCTCACTTTCGGAATAGCCGAAATTTACATAGGAATCAAATAATCGTTTCTTGCGAATTTGGATTTTTCAGCGCAAGCGTACCTTTATGGAATGAACAGTGAAAAATTTTAAAATAAAAAAACTTGCCGGGTATAAAACTCGGCAAGTTTCTTAACCGGAAAATTAATTCTTAAAAATTACTTTTTTAATGCTCCTACAACTTTTTCTTCAAAGAACAGAGCAAGTGCGAAAAGAACTTCAAGTATCAAGCCAAATCCTATTCCAACTCCTTCTGTCGTTAAAATATACAGAAAAACCAGTACGCCGCCGGCAAGAACAGCAAGTTTTGCCACACATGATAATTTAAATTTGGGAGCAAGTTCAATGTCTTTTTTTGTAATATCAACATAAATCAATGCTGCCGCACCGCCTAAAATAATTAAAATTGCCAAGATACCAAGAATACCCGCATTAAATAGAGTGAAACCGTTAAAAGAAAGCATTCCGAACAACGATCCAAAAGGTAAAAGGCAACTAATGATTATCAGTATGCCACCAATAAGTTTGAAGTTTTTTGTTATTTGTTCCATAACTCTTAAAATTTTTAATATGTTATTTTTTTAATTTATATCGACAGCAAAGATATATATTTTTTTTAATAATTATATCTTCTTAACAAAAAAAACTATCTTTGCGGATATATAACAAAAAAACTATGGCAGACATTTCTAAATTTATTGCGGATTTATCCTCGTGGCTGTGGGGATGGCCTCTTTTAATACTCCTTTTCGGAACGCACATTTTTTTAACATTCAGGCTTGGTTTTATACAGCGATATATCGGCAGGTCGATTCGTCTTTCGGTTACACGCGACAAGAATTCTGACGGTGATGTAAGCCAGTTTAGCGCACTGGCAACGGCTCTTGCCGCAACAATAGGCACAGGAAACATAGTCGGCGTGGCTACTGCCGTGGCGCTTGGCGGTCCGGGCGCAATATTGTGGATATGGCTGACGGGGTTTCTGGGAATAGCAACAAAATATGCCGAAGGATTACTCGCCGTGAAATACAGGACAATGCGAAAAGATGGCAGTATCGCCGGAGGTCCAATGTATTATCTGCAGTATGGATTGAAAAACAGAAAACTCGGAAAATTTTTAGGCGTAATGTTTGCTTCGTTTGCCGCGCTGGCGGCTTTCGGAATTGGTTCGTCAACACAGTCAAACTCAATAAAGGATGCTGTTTTTAGTACATTCAACCTTGCATCTGAAATAAATATTTTCGGGCTTGCTGTTGAAACCAAAATATTGACAGGACTTGTGCTGGCAATAATTGCAGGGATGGTAATCATAGGCGGAATAAAAAGCATTGCACGGGTAAGTCAGAGTATCGTTCCTTTTATGGCGATTTTTTATGTTTCGGGATGCTTGCTGATATTGGTTTCAGGCTACGAAACATTATGGGACAGTTTAAAATTAATTTTCAATCAGGCATTTTCGTTTGAAGCGGCAGGCGGCGGCGCGGCAGGCGCAGTAATAATGCTTGCAGCGCGTTACGGCGTGGCGCGCGGACTGTTTTCAAACGAATCGGGACTCGGCTCTGCCGCGATTGTTGCTGCAGCTGCGCGTACCCGCAATCCTGTGCGGCAGGCTCTGGTTTCTTCTTCGGGAACATTTTGGGATACGGTTGTTATCTGCGCGCTTACAGGCTTAACCATTATAAATACAGGAGCATGGAGTTCGGGCGCTACAGGTTTTGAACTGACACAGCTCGCTTTTTCAAAAATTCCATTCGGCTCTATAATTTTAGGATTGTCGCTTTTAATGTTTGCCTTTACGACAATCATAGGCTGGTCGTATTATGCAGAAAAGTCGATAGAATATCTTTTCGGACGAAAAGCAATATTGCCTTATAAAATTGCCTATCTGATTATGGTTTTTGTCGGCGCGGTGTTCTCGCTGGACTTGATTTGGAATTTTGCGGATATAACCAACGGCTTAATGGCAATACCAAATCTTATCGCTTTGATTCTGTTAAGCGGAGTAATTGCTGCCGAAACCAAAAAATATTTGCGAAATAACAATATAAATAAGTATTCGGACGATGAAATTATAAAACACTGAAATTCCGGTAGCCATATAATCAGCTTATTCATAATTACTTATAATACATGAATTTTTATCTGTTAAGCAATTAATTTGATATTATTGTATAAAATCCTAAATTTTAATAATATAGCAAATAATGTTAATAAAAAGAATTGCAGTTTGAAAGTATTTTTATACCTTTGCAGGTCAAACAGGCAAAATTATAAGAATTTTCATAAATTACCATGACAGAATTGGAAAATACAGATTTGGAATTACACAACATTAAAAATGCAGAAAATTATACGGCAGACAATATTCAGATTTTAGAAGGATTGGAAGCTGTGCGTAAACGCCCTTCAATGTACATTGGCGATATAGGCGAAAGAGGCTTGCATCATTTGGTTTATGAAGTTGTTGATAATTCCATTGACGAAGCGCTTGCAGGCTATTGTACGGAAATAGATGTTTATATAAATAAGGATAATTCGGTAACGGTAGTCGATAATGGACGCGGCATTCCCACGGGAATACACAAAAAAGAAAATAAATCGGCACTGGAAATTGTGCTGACCATGCTTCATGCAGGAGGTAAATTTGACAAGGGAAGCTATAAAGTTTCCGGAGGCTTGCACGGAGTAGGCGTATCGTGTGTAAATGCTCTTTCAACGCTCTTGATTGCCGATGTTTTTCAAAACGGGCAGCATTTCAGACAGGAATACAGAAAAGGTATTCCGCAATACGATGTGAAGGTTGTTGGCGAAAGCGATAAAAACGGAACAACCATAACATTTCATCCCGACCCCGAAATTTTTACAGCAACACTGGAATATAAATACGATATCCTTGCTTCACGACTGCGCGAACTGGCTTATTTAAATAAAGGCATCAGACTTAACATTACAGATTATAGAAACGAAACGGAAAGCGAAGGAAGCGAGGAAAAAACATTCGTACATGACAGCTTTTACTCAAAAGACGGATTGAAAGAATTTGTTCAGTATCTCGATGGAACTCGCGTGCGCCTGACCGATACGCCCATATATCTCGAAACCGAAAAAGCAGGAATTCCGGTCGAAATAGCAATGCAGTATAATTCCGGATATACCGAAAATATTCATTCGTATGTGAATAATATAAATACGATAGAAGGAGGCACCCATCTTACGGGATTTAGGCGCGGACTTACTACAACACTGAAAAGTTACGCCGAAAAGAACGGATTCCTTGCAAAATTGAAGTTTGATATTGACCCTGCCGATTTTCGCGAAGGGTTAACAGCCATTATTTCTGTAAAAGTTGCCGAACCGCAGTTTGAAGGACAGACAAAAACAAAGCTCGGAAACAGCGAAGTACAGGCTGTCGTATCTCAGGCAACAAGTGTTGCGCTTGAAAATTATTTGGAAGAAAATCCAAAAGATGCAAAAATCATTATTGAAAAAATAATTCTTGCAGCAACAGCACGCAATGCAGCACGCAAAGCTCGCGAAATGGTTCAGCGCAAATCGCCTCTTTCGGGAAGCGGATTGCCGGGAAAACTTGCCGACTGCTCAAGCAGACATGCCGCAAGTTGCGAATTGTTCCTGGTCGAAGGCGATTCGGCAGGCGGCTCTGCAAAAAGCGGACGCGACAGGCTGTTTCAGGCAATTCTTCCGCTCAGAGGTAAAATTCTGAATGTTGAAAAAGCTATGGAGCATAAAGTTTTTGAAAGCGAAGAAATCCGAAACATATACACGGCGCTTGGCGTCACGATAGGAACCGAAGAAGATTCGAAAGCGCTGAACATGGATAAGCTTCGTTATCATAAAGTAATAATAATGACCGATGCCGATGTTGATGGAAGCCATATTGACACTCTTATTATGACGTTCTTTTTTCGCTATATGAAAGAGCTTATACAAAACGGATATCTTTATATTGCTACTCCACCTTTATATCTTGTGAAAAAAGGAAAGGAATCGCGCTACTGCTGGACAGAAGACGACCGCATTACTGCTATTGAAGAAATGGGTAAAGGAAAAGAATCGGGAATAACGGTACAGCGCTATAAAGGTTTGGGAGAAATGAATCCCGAACAGTTATGGGAAACAACAATGAATCCCGAAAACAGGGTTTTGCGGCAGGTAACTGTTGACAATGTAGCCGAAGCCGACAGAATTTTTTCAATGCTTATGGGCGATGATGTTCCGCCACGTCGCGAATTTATCGAAACTCATGCAAAATATGCAAATATTGATACATAAAAACATATAGCGATGAATTACAAAAAAATATTGCTGATTTTCGCTGTACTGTTTCTGCCTTTGATAATCATTGCCAATGAAACGAAAACGGATACGGCGACGGCAAAACCGGTGTTGATAAGTGAACGCGATACGGTTTTCACCGTAAACGACACGATTTTCATGGATGGCTATGCAATAAGGATTTGCAAAAAACAGATTACTCAAAAAATATCTGATACCGTTTATGCTGATGATATGCGTGTGTTAACGGAAAATGAAATAAATCATCAAACCGATAATGAAAACAGTGAATATTCGGATTTGGATGAAATTGACATAGGCGGAGATGATGATGCGGAAACGTATTCCGACGAAAAGCTTTTAAAACTGATCGATTCGTGCGTCTATTACAATATTCCAGCAACCGATATTTATCCGTTTTGGTCTAACTCAAAAGTCAATCCCTATAATATTAATGTCACCAAGTTGAAAGATACAATAGAGTTTAAAATGCATGATTTTGTTTATCCGCTTACAAAGCCAATGCATGTAACATCAAAATTCGGCTATCGCAGAGGCAGAAGTCATAACGGAATAGACCTGAAGCTGTTGACCGGCGATACCGTTGTGGCGCCTATGCGGGGAATGGTACGCGTTACGGGCAACAATGGACTCCGCAAGGGATATGGAAATTTTATCGTGATTCGCCATTACAACGGTTTGGAAACCGTTTATGGACATTTAAGCAAAATCTTAGTCGAAAAAAATCAGATTGTCGAACCCGGTGATATAATTGCACTTGGCGGAAATACAGGACGTTCCACAGGTTCGCATTTGCATTGGGAAATCAGATATTTGGGCAATCCGGTAAATCCCGAAGATGTTATTGATTTTGAAAATAACAAATCCAAAATGGAAGTTTACCGCATGAGCAGGGAAAAAACTTTTGCGCATGTTATAGAACAGGCAAAAGCCCGCTTTTGGACGATAAAAAAAGGAGACAGTCTCAGTAAAATATCACTTCGCACAGGCGTATCGGTAAAGAGAATATGCGCATTAAACAAAATTACAGCAAAAACAGTTTTGCGCATAGGGCGAAAATTGAGATATAATTAAAATTGCTGTCGCTACTTGAAACTGTTTAAGTTTTTGTTTTATTGGCTCTGACTTTCAAAAAAATATCCAAAACTCAGGTAAACACGCAGATTAATTTAATAAAATCCGCCAAACAAACAGGCGTTATGCCTGTAAGGTTATTATTTTTGCTTGCAGAACTTATACGCAGTATTGGCTGATATAAATAAAGCATCACAAATTCAATATGATATAAAAATAAAAGTTAAAAACCATCTTTCAAATCAATTTATTTTGTATAAATTATTAATGAGTTGCATGTTATTTTATCAAAAATTGTAATTTTGCGCCGTAAAACAAAATAAAGTACAATGAAAAATATTTTAATAATAGGTTCAACAGGGCAAATAGGCTCGGAACTTGTAATGGAACTTCGCAGCCGTTATACGGGAAATATTGTTGCAGGCTATATTCCTTCGGCAAAACCGCAGGGAAAACTTCTGGAATCCGGACCTTCGGCTGTAGTAGATGTTACCAATGCGCAACAAATTGCCGAAACGGTTGATAAATATAAAATAGACACTATTTATAATCTTGCCGCTTTACTGTCGGCTGTTGCGGAGTCAAAACCACAATGTGCATGGAAAATAGGCATGGGTGGTCTTTTCAATGTTTTGGAAGTTGCTCGCGAAAAAAAATGCGCCGTGTTTACGCCAAGTTCAATAGGCGTATTCGGCAGCAGCTCGCCGAAAGATAAAACGCCTCAGGATACAATTCGGCAGCCGCGTACAATGTACGGAATAACAAAGGTTTCGGGAGAATTGCTCAGCGATTATTATTTCATTCGATTTGGAGTAGATACTCGCTCGGTACGTTTTCCCGGACTTATATCAAACGTAACGCCTCCGGGCGGCGGTACAACCGATTATGCTGTTGACATATATTATTCGGCAATAAAGACAGGAAAATTCGAATGTCCGCTCAATGCAGACACTTATATGGATATGATGTATATGCCGGATGCGCTTGAGGCTGCAATAATGCTGATGGAAGTTGATCCGGCTCGACTTGTTCATCGAAATTCGTTTAATGTTACTGCAATGAGTCTTTGTCCGAAAATAATATATGAAGCAATTAAAAAACGCATGCCCGATTTTGAAATTACATACAACAGCGACCCGTTGCGTCAAGCGATTGCCGACTCGTGGCCTAATTCGCTCGACGATACATGCGCCCGTCAGGAATGGGATTGGAATCCGCATTGGGATTTGGAAAAAATGACAGATGACATGCTCAAAATTCTTGGCAAAAAATATAAAAAGGTATAAGATTTGTCAAGCACAGCGAAAACGGGAAGGAGAACGGTATTTGGAGCAGTAAATCCTTATACATGAGATTTGGTTACGGGCGTATCAGAGAATGGGAATACGAAAACATTCTTTAGTTTTCTGTGAAAATGCGTTGATTTACATCAGGATAAAAAGATTTACATTGATAATCCAAACATCCGTTTTTTCTCTTTTTCCGAAATTTGATCGTATCCGACAGTATAGTTGAAGCCACATTGCCTGCATCTAAAACGCTGTTTGCCTTTTATCAGTCCATTCCGAACATGGCTTTCCGATTTACATTTTGGACATTTCATCTTTTTTACACAAAGATAATAAATCTATAGTAAATTACCCAATCCGAATTATATATATTTTATGCAATACATAATTATAAATATTTGATTTTCAAGATATATTACTACAAAAAAATATCAAAATCCATATATAACCGGCAGTGCCGTATTTTCGATTAAACTTTTTTCTCCGGAATAATATGAGTGTGCAAAGAAGAATTTTGTTTACATTTGCTATTTGAAATATAATGATAAAAATAAAGATAACATTTCACGATGCTGTAATACAAGAATTGTATCAGGTTTTCGGTCTTAAATAACTAAAATAAATCAATATAAACATGGATAAGAATAAAATTATCGAAGAATTAAAAGAACAGGGCAAGTCAATAAGCTCATCTATTGCCGAAATTCGTGATTATCCCGAACCGGGCATTTCGTTTAAGGATATTACGCCCGTTTTACAGTCGCCCGAATTGTTTGCAAAGGTAAATAATGCTCTGGTCGGTTTTTGCAAGTGTTTTGGAAAGCCGGATCTGGTAATATCACCTGAATCGCGCGGATTTCTTTTTGGACCTGTAATTGCAGACAGGCTTGGCATTGGATTTGTTCCGGCGCGCAAATCGGGAAAACTTCCGAGAGCCGTAATAGAAGAATCTTACGGAAAAGAATACGGAACTGATATGATACAGATTCATGCGGATGCCATAACAAAAGGACAGCGTGTAATAATTATTGACGATGTGCTTGCTACGGGCGGCACGGCAAATGCAATAGCCCGACTTGTCGAGCGTCTTGGAGGAACGGTTGCAGGTTATGTGTTTTTTATAGAACTGCGTCATCTCGGCGGTGCAAATTTACTTGGAAACGATAAGGTTCTGTCGCTGATAGAATATAAATAGCTTATGCAGATAAATCCTTGACGGTGCGAGGTTATTCTTTATACAGGGTTCGGGCTTTTCTATTTATAAAATAAAACAGTTAAATATTTTTTCCTAATAAAGAGGTCTTTTCCTCGAATAAGGAAGTCTTTTTTCAAAATAAAGAAGTCCTTTTTCCGAATAAAGAAGTCTTTTTTCAAAATAAAGATGTCTTTCTTCCAAATAAAGAAGTCTTTTTTCCGAATAAGGAGGTCCTTTTTCCGAATAAGGAAGTCTTTATCTATCCAAAAATGCTATAGGTGACACGTACAAAATCACCTGTTGAGTTTTTCTTAAAAAATTGATAAACCTGTAAAATATTTTGTTTACAATAACATAATACATATATTTGCATATTGTTTAAAAAAAATATTAATCAAAGCATGAAAAAAATATTGTTATTAACACTGATTGCAGCGTGTATTTACGCATGCGGAAGCGTTCCCGTTACAGGACGCAAACAGTTAATGCTGGTTCCGGATTCGGAAGTTTTAACATTAAGCCTCGACAGCTATAACGAATATATGAAAACAGCAAAAAAATCAAACAGCCGGACAGATGCGGACATGGTTAGAAAAGTCGGCGTACAAATAGCAGCCGCTGTTGAATATTACTGTGAATCAAACGGAATGAACGACCTGCTTAAAAACTTTGCATGGGAATTTAATCTTGTTGAAGACGCAAGCGTGAATGCCTTTTGCATGCCCGGCGGAAAGATTGTAGTTTACACGGGAATTTTACCTGTTACGAAAGATGAAACAGGTTTGGCTGTAGTACTTGGACATGAAGTCGCTCATGCTGTTGCAAAGCACGCCAACGAAAGAATGTCGCAGCAAATGATAGCCCAGTATGGCTCTGTTGCATTGAATTCGCTGTTATCAGGCACTTCCGACAAGGTCAAGTCATTGGGACAGCAGGTTTATGGACTCGGAGCTCAATTCGGCGTAATGCTGCCGTTTGGCAGAAAGCAGGAACTTGAAGCCGACCATTTGGGTTTAATTTTCATGGCAATCGCAGGATACAATCCGGAAGCGGCAGTTTCATTCTGGCAAAGAATGGAGCAAGCGGGAGGCGCGTCGACGCCTGAATTTTTCAGTACTCACCCTTCGCATGAAACGCGAATAGAAGATATTAAAAAAGAATTGCCCGAAGCAATGGAAATTTATAATACCGTTTGGGTAAATAATAACTCAACAAATAAAACAACTGCAAAACCGGCAAATACACGAACCGATGAAAACTGGCATTTTTGATAATCAACAGTTTCTTGATTGCAAGTTATCTTCGCTTTGATGCTATACCAGTTAATAGCAGACAGTTGATGCACGGCACAAACTGCTGTTTAACATATTATTGAAAAGTTTTTGTTTGTTTCACATCCGGAATCAAGGATAATATCTTATATTTGCACAAATGATTTCAATGTTTTATAATACACTATAATAAACTAATATATGATACAACGAATACAAACTGTTTATCTTCTGGCTGTAACAATTCTGCAGACAGTGATGCTGTTTTCCGAACAGGCATCAGTAATTGACGGCATAAATGAACAGTCGGTTGCATTGACGCAAAACTGGCAATGGGCGATATTAATCAGCCTTACGGCATTAATTCCTGTGTTTACAATATTCTTATATAAAAAACGACGGCTACAAATCAGATTTTCAATTATAAATTCGCTGCTGTTAATTACGCTGCAAATAATTGTTGTATGTACATTGCTGAATATCTCAAACGCAAATGTTACCGTCACTTATTCGGCAAATGATATTTCTCCTGCAATTTCGTTGATACTGACTGTACTTGCAATGCGTTTTATTGTTAAGGATGAAATGAAAATAAGGGCATATAACCGAATCAGATAAAATTTGAATCGGAATTTCTTTTATTATCGGCAATTTTTGACAATGAAACAATACAAATACATAAATAAACTTTCGACAGTACCGGCTTTGGTTTTCATCCTGTTCTTATGCTCATGTTCGGCAGCCAGACGGCTCGAAACGGGAAAATATGAACTTGTAAAAAACAAGATAGAAATAAATACAAAAAAAATAAGCAAGTCGGATATTGAATTATATGTTAAACACAATCCTGCAAAATCCTCGATTTTTAAGAAAAAAGAACCTGTTGCGCTTGATACATCTCTGGTTGAGAAATCCAAATCGAACATCAGAATTTACATGAATGAACTCGGATATTACTCAAGCAATGTCAGCGATACCGTACTTTACAAAAAAAACAAAGCAACAGTTGTTTACAGAATTAAAACAGACGAGCCGCTGACAGTAGAAAATATGATTTACGAAATTGATGACAAAAGCGTGCAGGAACTCGTTTTTGCCGACAGTTCGCTTACAAAAATAAGGCGCGGAATTACTTTGTCGTATGAAAATATGGAAGCCGAACGCGACAGAATTACATCGCATTTGCGCAACAGCGGATATTTTTATTTCAACAAAACATACATTGCATTCCGAGCCGACACTTCGGCAGGAAAAAGAAACGTGAAACTTAAAATGACAATTGAAAATCCATCAAATGCAGACAGCATTGGACAGCGATTTTATCACAATCACGTAAAGTATAAAATAAAAAATGTCTATATTTTCACACGCGCAGATGCAGGCAGAATGTCAAGAGAATCACGATTTACACAAGGTTTGGATACAATAAAGTATGACGGAATAAATCTGATTTACCGTAATTCGCAAAATATAGACGAAAACCTGTTTAAAAGAACAAATCTGATTTTAGCAGATGAAGTTTATAACGAACAGAATGTAAATCAAACATATACCAATTTTGCAAATTTAAATTTATTCAGAACGCAGCGAATAGAATTTGAAGAAGCAGAAACCGCAGAAACCGACGGATTTTCACGCTTGAACTGTTTTATTTATTTGTCGCCGCTTACAATTCATGGTTATGATTTGGGATTGGAAGTATCGACAAACTCATCCGAACTTTGGGGAATATCGCCTACATTAGGTTACATTCACCGTAATTTTCTGAAAGGCGCAGAGCGGTTTGAGTTAAATCTGTCAGGAATGTATCAGTTCAGAATAGGCAACGAGCCTGGTTATAAAAAATCACTGGAATTTGGAGTAAATACTTCGCTTAATATTCCAAAATTTCTTATGCCTTTTCAGATTAAATATTTTCAAAAAAATATTCCGCACACAAAATTCTCGGCGAATTATCTGCACCAGCGACGGAATATTTATACGCGAACCATTGCTGGCGTATCATTCGGATATGAATGGAATTCATCCGACTATGCGCGATTTACTTTAAATACTACAGAATTGAAACTGGTAAGGCTTAAAGATCTTGATCCGGATTTTTACAGCAGAATAGCAAGAGATCCTTATGTCAGAAGTTTGTACGAAAACTATTTCTCGCTCGGACTTGGTGCGTCTTTTACTCATACAAATCAGTTTGAAACCTATTCAAAAATCACACATTATTTTCGCATAAATTTTGATATTGCAGGAAATTTAATGTCGCTGCTAAATCCGTTATTTAAGAAAGACAGCGACAACAAGCATTTGATTTTCGATACGCGCTATTCACAGTATGCGCGAATAGATTTGACATTTACACAAAACAGAATCATCGACAGGAATAATAAACTGGTTTACCGTCTTTTTGCCGGAATAGGTCATGCTTATGGCAATTCTATTTCAATGCCTTTCGAGAAAATGTTTTTTGCAGGCGGAGCAAACAGCATGCGCGGCTGGCAGGTGCGAAGCATTGGACCGGGTTCGGCAGCGCGCGATACCATGTTTTCAATACCAAATCAAGTTGCCGATTTGCGGTTGGAATTTAATGCGGAACTGCGATTTAAAATAATCTGGCTTCTCGAAGGCGCCGTATTTTTTGATGCGGGAAATATTTGGACACTCAACAAAGACGACAGCCGCGAAAGAGCAAGATTTGAATTTGATACCTTTTTCAAAACCATTGCTACAAATACCGGCGTAGGCGCGCGTTTCAACATTAATAACATATTCACCATCAGAATTGACTGGGGCTTCAGAATTCATGATCCTGCACTGCCCGAACATCGATTTGTCAAGGTAAAAGACTGGCTGAGCGGCGACAATAATTCGATACACTTTGCAATAAATTATCCGTTCTGATTTTACTTTCTTTGTTAGCGCGGGCGGATACTGATTGTTGTATTTGGCGAGGCGCATACTGCTTTACGAATGCCAACAATTCCGATTCATTCAAAATAAGCCGGTTGAAATGTTTTTTTTTACCTAACAATATTAATCGCTAAATGCAAAAGCGAGGCTGTTTTCATGCAGCCTCGCTTTATTTAATCGTTCAAAAATCTCCGAACAGCGTTTATTTCAGAAATTTAAATTTCTTTCCGGGATAAACAGCCTGTTTGCCGAGATATTCTTCGATTCGCAGAAGCTGATTGTATTTTGCAATTCTGTCGGAACGCGATGCCGAGCCTGTTTTTATCAAGCCTGTATTAAGTGCAACAGCCAGGTCGGCTATTGTTGTGTCTTCGGTTTCGCCCGAACGATGGCTCATAATTGCAGTATAGGAATTGTTATAAGCCAAATTTACCGCTTCTATGGTTTCGGTAAGCGAACCTATCTGATTTACCTTTACCAGTATTGAGTTTGCAACTTTTTTGTCGATGCCTTCCTGCAAGCGTATGGTATTGGTAACAAACAAATCATCGCCAACAAGCTGACAGCGATTACCTATTGCATCGGTTAAGGCTTTCCAGCCATCCCAGTCGTCTTCAGCCATTCCATCTTCTATTGAAATTATCGGGTATTTGTTAACCCATGTTTTCCAATAGTCAACCATTTGTGCTGCCGTAAGTTTTTCGCCGCTTGATTTGTGAAGATGATAAACTTTTTCGTCGGTCAAATAATACTCGGACGATGCAGGGTCAAGCGCTATAAATACATCTTCGCCGGGCTTGTATCCCGATTTTTCGATTGCCGTTAAAATCACTTCTATTGCTTCCTCGTTCGATTTGAGATTCGGCGCAAAACCGCCTTCATCGCCTACATTTGTCGAATAATTCTTCTGCTTCAAAACGTCTTTCAAGTTATGAAAGACTTCAGCGCCCATTCTCAGTGCGTCGCCAAAACATTCGGCATTCACCGGCATAATCATAAATTCCTGAAAGTCGATTGAATTGTCGGCATGAGAACCTCCGTTCAGGATGTTCATCATGGGAACGGGCAACACATGAGCATTTACTCCGCCTGCATAACGAAACAGAGGCTGGTTGAGCGACTGTGCTGCCGCGTGAGCGCAAGCCAGCGATACTCCTAAAATTGCATTTGCTCCGAGATGTGACTTATTGGCTGTTCCATCAAGCGAAACAAGTTTTCTGTCAATCAGGCGCTGTTCAAAAATGCTCATACCCGTAAGCTCATCGTTTATAAGAGTATTGATATTTTCAACAGCTTTAAGTACGCCTTTCCCGTTGAATTTGCTTTTGTCGCCATCACGCAATTCAACAGCTTCGTGTATTCCTGTTGATGCTCCCGAAGGAACTGCTGCACGACCTACAATACCCTCATCGGTAGTAACTTCTGCTTCTACCGTTGGATTTCCGCGCGAATCTAAAATTTGTCGCGCATGAATTGAAATAATTTGTTCCATAATTTTATTTTATGATAATATAATTTTTGAGCCGCAAATTTACATGAAATATTTTGAATTAACCACATCTGAAGAAAATAATCATTCAAATTTAGTATACTTAAACAAAACCGCTGTTCATATCATAATTTTACGAATATTCTGTTCATCAATCACCGCACGATAGTGACTGTGCTTTTAATGAGACTGTTCGCTCCGAAACTAATATTGCATACGCTGTAATTCGTTTTGATAAATTTCTTCAAACAAGTTAAAGCGCTATTAATTTCAGCCGGCAAATGCAACCACATGCAGCCGGAAAAATGCGTATATTGCAACGACTTTTATTGCCATGATCAATCCTTCTTTCTTTTAAGGCGTGAAACGCTGCAAAGTTAATGGATTAATTTTTATTTCATATACAAATCACATAATTAGCAACTTGAATTTACTAATCAACTTCCGAAAATGCCTGTTGGAAAAAGAAGGCGTATTTATGGAACAGCCGGTTGAACAGAAGACTTTACCTTTGCCGCGTAATTATAATCTTAAAAAAATATGGATAAAATTTTAAAATTTCTTGATTCCTGCGGAGTATTTTACTTAGCGACTTCCGATGGAAGTCAGGCAAAAGTGCGCCCAATGAACTTCGCAAGGAACATAAACGGCAAACTGAGTTTTTACACCAGTAAGTTGAAAGACCTCTATAAGCAATTGGAAAATAACCCGCTGGCAGAGATTTCTGCTGCCGGCAAGGGAGGATGGATTCGCATTTACGGCACTGTAATCTTTAATGATTCACCGGAAATTTTTGAAAAATGGGCAGCCGAAGCCGAATATTTCAGATTTGCCGATAAAAACAAAGTTGCATGCTGCTTTGACTTCGCTACGGTTGAGTTTATGCCGGGTTATCAGGCGCCATTGCCGGACTTTGTCGCAAATTGGAAAAAAACAATTTTGCCGGAGGGAGAAATAAAATATACAGGTAAATTATAATTCCCCGACGGATGCTTTTGGCAACCGTCCAAGATGCCTATCCGCTTGTTGGTAGCTGTGCCGCATTGATTTTTTGACTACCTTTGTCACGATTTTAAGTATTAAAAATATAAAACAAATACGATATGAGCAATTTAGCGGCAAAAGAGTATCAAGGTTTCGAGGAAATCAAACATGCAGACGAGGCAGGCGGCGAATTTTGGCTTGCCCGTGAGTTGGCGCCGGTATTGGAATATGCAGAATGGCGCAATTTTTCAAAAGTGCTGGACAGGGCTATGCTGGCTTGCCGGAATAGCGGGTTCGAGGTCGCTCATCAATTTGTTGAGGTCAACAAATTGATAGAGCATGGCAAAGGAGGAAAACGGAAAGTTGTTGATTACAAGCTTTCCCGCTATGCCTGTTACTTGATTGTGCAAAACGGCGACCCGCGTAAAGAAATCATTGCCACAGGACAAACATATTTTGCCATTCAAACGCGCCGGCAGGAAGTTGCCGATTATTTCAACCGCTTAGACGAAGACAACAAGCGGCTGGTCGTTCGCGGCGACATCAAGCAATGGAATCAAATGCTTGCCGAAGCGGCACATAATGCAGGCGTCATTTCGGACGAAGAATTTGCGCAGTTCCAAAATGGCGGTTACTTGGGGCTTTATGGTGGTGAAACAGTGCAGGATATTCACCGACGGAAAAAGTTATCGAGCAAGCAGAAAATCCTCGACTTTATGAACAGTCAGGAATTAATTGCCAATCTTTTCAGAATATCGCTTGCCGAAGAAAAAATCAGGAAAGAACAAATACAGGGTGTCGATAATGCTGCAAAAGCGCACAATCAGGTGGGACAGGAAGTCCGTAAAACCATCGAGCGAGTAGGCGGAGTGTTACCCGAAAATCAACCGACGCCCGCTAAAAGTATTGAGGAAGTCCAAAAGGAACAGCTCAAAAAATTAAAAGCGCAAAA
>JAISDB010000195.1 GCA_031265155.1 Prevotellaceae bacterium
CCGACTTCTTTTTTCTTATCCGTCAAGGATTCCCATTCTTTAAGCACGGCCGGATCTATAAACAGAGTCAAACTGCCGCGTTTGCACAAATTTGAGTTATATTCTTTCCAGTTACGAACTTTATACTTACTTTTGACCGGGTTTATGGACGGGGTACTCATGTATCTTCTTCTTTGCTTTACAAATACAAAGATACGTCCATAAACCCTTTTTACATAATCTTCTTACCGTTGCAACAAAGTCTCTTTGCAGTGCAGTTTTATGCAGACAAAAGCAAGATACGCATGGTCAAATCGGACCTCAAAATGCGCCCCAAATCGTACCCCATAAAACAAAAATGAATAGCTGTTTGCTGTTTATTAATTAGTTACAAAGATTTGTTAGTCCCTGTGTGTGTAACAAAATATCAGAAACCGCCAAATATCCGGCAACTTTTTTATCAACAGTTTCGCAAGTATTAACATACGTTTTCGCCATGTTTTATTTAACCTCTTTTTTATAAACAGTGTCACAAAGGTATAAAATAATTTTTGTATCAAGCAAATTTTTTTGAAAAAAATTAACAATGCCGGTTCAGGCAGTAAATTTAACAGTTATTCCATATTAATACATAGCTGTTTTAGTAACTCATGTTACGCAGGACAGTTAAAGCCGCGTTGCCTGAAAGGCAGTATACTATTGCAGTTTCCTTGCCTGTGATCATCGACCATCGGTTATGAAAATTACGTCCTTTTAGGACTGCGTGACTCTGACCGATTGTGCGTAACATCAGTTAATAAAACATTATATACCTTATCTGCAATATATTATTCTCCCGTCATTGCGAGCGAAGCGAAGCAATCCAGTTTATTAACAATGATTTATGGATTGCTTCGCTTCGCAATGACGAAATGGAGTTTTTGACACAGCCTCTTATGAAAATTACGTCCTTTCAGGACTGTGTGAATTTGACCGATTGTCGTAAATCAGTTAGTAACTGTTTATGCCGTTAAAACGCGGGCTTTTCCATTTTAACGGTACATCACCGGTTTCATAATCACTGTATTTGCCTGAGAGATTTTCCATCCGGCAAAGGCAATCATTTTTACGGAAATAAAATTTAAGTGCTGCGAACAATATCAGTTAAGGTTTAAACGCTTCATAAATTACATTTAAAAGGCTTTTATCGGCAATATCAGTGTCGTACGAAAGTTCCCAAATCATTATTCCCGCCAAACCGTTATCCACAATATATTTTGCCTTGCGTTCCACTGTTTGCATGCCATTATAATACAGCAAGCCTATATTGTCCTTAAGATGCGCATCCTGATTAGGAAAGTTTATTAAAATATTACTGTAAGCAACCGCTTCCGCTCCTTCGGCGCTGTCGGCAGACTTGAATAAATACCCATAAAAAGGCACGCCTGCCACTAATTTTTCTTTTGGAAGACTTTTATTATTCAGCCAGTGATTTATCGAATTTTCGAAATAATTCCACGTAGCGTGCTGCCCTACATTTGTTCCTGACCATGGTCCCGTTTCATCGTAAAGCATCAAACTTACAAAATCCAGATACTGATGCATGGTATTGCTGAAACAGTTGTAAAAGCCCCAACCGCCGTTATCCCAACTTGCAGTAACCGCAGCAGTGATAAGTTTCCCGTTGCCGATTTTCTCGCGCAACTCCCTGTATAAATTTTCCAATGCATCGCGCTTCAATAAATCCGCAGCGCTTGCTCCGTCCGGTCCGCCGTCCCATTCTTCAAAATCTATATCAATGCCATCCAAATTAAAATCATTGATGGCTTTAATCATATTGTCTGTCAAAATCTTTCTTTTGTCGATATTCAATATGACATCCGAAAAGCCGTGCGAATCGCCGCCGCCAATCGAAAGCAATACCTTAACGTTATTACTGTGCGCATTTACTATACAGCCTGCAAATATTCCAATACCTGTCAAATCAAGCAAGCCATCGGAATTTACGCTCCCAAATGCAAGGTTCAAATGAGTGATTTTCTGCCACTGCGGATTATACGGCATCTTCCATGAGGGCAGGTATCCGACAACAATACGCTGTTTTGCCGCATTCGGCTCGACATTATCCTTATTTTTACTGCTGCATCCCGATGTCAGAATCAATGCAGGCATAATTATCAATAATATTTTTTTCATATAATACTTATTCAAATAAATTAAAACCAACAAAATTATTACGAGTATCGGGAAGCAATCCGAAAGATATTTTCGGACTGTTTCTCACCCGTATTTCGGCAATGACATTCAATCACGCATAATTATTATGTTTAATTGCCCATTAAAGCGTTTATCCTTTTCATTAAAGATTTTGTTTCATCCCTGCTGTCGCTTTCAACAGACCACAATGCCATGCCGCCAAGATTACTGTCGTTGACATATTGCGCCTTTGCTTCGATAGCAGGAAATCCATCATAAAAAATTCCATTGTCTGTTGCCTGCTGATTTACTTCGTGTGCATTCGGATATGCTGCGCATAAGGTGCGATACGGAATATATTCCGTATATTGCCACAGATTTCCCCATGTGTAATCGGCAGTATTTCCAAAATAACGCAGTCCGAATGCAGGTGCTACTCCTACTATACGCGATGGATTTACGCCATACCAGTTCAGCCACTGATTAATCTGATCGGTAAAGTACCATGATGCGGAATGAGGCACAGGAGTCAAATCTTCGGCATCAAAAGCCAGCACGTTTATCCAGTCGTAAGTCGGAATATTTACCATATTTGCTAATGTGGCATTTGTCCAGCCTCCATATACCGACATTGATAACAGATAGTCATATTCGACTCCGTCCAAACTGTTCTTAACGGATTTCAGAGCAATTCCCAGCTTTTCGTAAAAGTCTTTCAGTGTTACAGGGTCAGGATATGCGCCATCATCCGCCTTATCCATGTAAACGTTGATTCCATCGAATTTATTGTCGATTACGACCTGCACAAGGCTGTTCACAAAAGCATCGCGATTTGCGGCTACTGCCGCACTGTAAAAATCAAGGCTTCCGTATGCATGTACGGCATTCAGGTAAGTTATTGAACCCGAAAACTCTATCATCACAAATACTCCATAATTGTGAGCAGTTGAGATTAATGTAGAAATATCAAGAGCTGTGCGACCGCCAAAAGTTAAATCAGGCGAACCGTCTGCGCCAATTATTGCCGACGAAACAATCAAATGCGTAATATTATCCCACGGCACATCTGCAACGGAACCGTCGACAGTAATATATGCTATTGATTTTTTATTATACGTTTTCGGTTCAAACGGTTTTACTACCAGCACATTTGCCGTGCGCGAGTTTTTAACTCCATTTCTTTCGACTTCAAATTTCAAAACAAAAGTTCCGAATTCGGTTACGGCATACTCCAGATTTTTTTCGGTCGAAACAACTTCATCATCAAAAATCCATTTGTAAGTTACTCCATCCGAAGGCGATACTTGCGGATTTATACGTATAACATCTCCTACACTGAATGCCATGTTTTCCGCCCATTCCAAAAAAATCACAGGCACATCATCACCGCCGAATGCCGGATTGTCAAAATCGTCGTCAGTGCAGGATATGCCCGAAAACAGTAATAACATACTGCCAAAAAATATTTTACTTATTATCTTCATATTCATGTTTTTTTATGATTAATTATTCTTTATCCCACCAAATCCGGTTTGTCCAGTCGTCTGTGCCGCCCATACGTGCAAGCACATCCTGATAGTTTTTTTCGTTTTTTGTCTGCTCATCGAGCGGATATTCCATGCGTCTCGGTATTTTTCCGTTTGAAGCATTATCAGACCAGACAATAAAGTTTATTTCGGGAATTCCCGTACGTCGCCAGTTTGCCCAAGTTTCCAGAGGATCTAAAAAATGCAGTATCCAAAGCTGCGTATTGATCTCCGTTAATTCGTTTCCTGCAAAGCTACTTTTATTGAAACTTATAAAGTTTGCAATTGCGGTTTCATTAAAGTTAGAAACACCAAACACCGACCATTGACGTACAGCGGCTTCCAGTCCTTTTTCAAAATGAGATTCGGCAGAACCTCCTCCCACATTCCATCCGCGATATGCAGCTTCGGCAAGTAAAAATTCTACTTCGGCATAAGTCATGTGAATAAACGGCGCATCAAAGCGGGTAATCAGTTTTGATGGCTGCATACGTTGAAATGAATGAGATACGCTTTGTATTTCGCCGTTCACAACAATATCTATTGCAGGACGCCAGTCTTCATACGAAAAATATTGAGCGGGAAATGTCATGTACTGATAAGGACAGTCTCCCAAAGCGGCTTTTACCTCCTGAGTTATTTCCGTTCCGGCGCCATTATTGAAATAAACGCCTCCGTAGTACAATATGCGAGGATCTTTACGGTCTTCCATTGACGAAATCAATTCGGTTGACAAGCGAAAAGCATTGTTTATGGCATCGCCCTGATTTGATAAACGGGTGGCTAATCCGTTTCCCGGACCTGTTCCCTCTCCGGGATTTTGATAATTCTCGTGCTTCACAAAGCAAATATCAGCGTTTGAAGTAAATACTCCTGAGGCAATAGCTTTTTCAGCTTCGATACGAGCCTTTTCGGGATTTACTTTCACCAAACGCATTGCAATGCGCAGGTGTAATGAATTTGCAAATTTTTTCCATTTTGCAATATCTCCATTGTAATACAGATCGTGCGTCAACAAGTCGCCTGCAGGATCCAAGCTTTCTGCCGCTCCGGCTAATTCGCTGAAAAAATCGTCGTAAATATCTTCCTGCTTATCATACGCCGCATTATAATCACCGGTATAATAACCCATGCCGGCATTAAAGTATGGAATATCGCCGTAATAATCGGTCAGTTTCAGGAAATTTTCAACTTTCAAAATTCGAGCTACCGCATTTACATTTACGAATTTCGAATCGTTCCCGGTGCGTTGCACCACATCAACCACATCACGTATAATATACGGATAATACGCCGTCCACAGCTGTTCGGTAAAAGCGGTAGATTTTACGCAGTGTCCTCCGTAATTTACCGTTGCCCAGTCGCCGCACCATTGATGCATAAAGCCTCCGGGATAACACATATACCTGTGCCATTCCTGATGGTTTTCGGATTGCCGCATTTGTACGGTAGCAATCTGTAAATTAGGATCCAGATTTGTGCTTTTATTAGGATCCTTATTCATATCATCAAAATGTGAACAACCGTAAAAAGCAGCCAGTATAAAAAGAAATGAAATATATTTTATCGTTTTCATAACACATTAAAATTTAAAATTTAAACCAATACCATAAGTTCTTCGTGAAGGCAACGATCCGTATTCAAATCCCTGTCCGTTGCCATTGTTATAATTTGATTCCGGATCGATATTCTTGAGATTTGAATAAACTGTCCACAAATTGCGCGCAAATATGGAAACCGAAGCATCTACGACAGCTAATTTTTTCAACAGCTTTGATGGAATTTTATACGAAAGCGTTAATTCTCTAAGTTTAATATACGAAGCGTCATAAACATACGGTTCCGGAGTATTCTCATAAATATTCGCCCAGTACGATTGAGGATTAACAGGAACATCATTAGGCACGTAATTCGGGGAATCTTCAGTACCTGTATTTTTAACGCCTTTGCCCACATATCCGCCCGTAGGCGTCCAGTTTTCAGGCAGAATGTTTTGCGATTTGCGCAATTCTTCCGACTCATACCATTCTTTGCGTCCCTCAAGCGTTTCTTCGGATGTTCCGTTGAGATGCGAGAAAAGAGCGGTCATCGAATAAATGTCGGCTCCCCATTTCATATCAAAAAGAATATTCAATGAAAATCCCTTGTATGAAAAGCGATTGCTAAAGCCCAATGTAAAATCGTGATTGCCGTTTCCCAGCACATGCAAATCGCTTGTATATGTCGGCAAGCCGTTTCTGAAAATGACGTTTCCATTCGGATCGCGGGCAAATTTTCTTCCTACAATAGCGCCATACGCCTCGCCTTCCGAAGCATATATTGCCGCTTGCGCCCAACGAGCCTGAGCCAGTTCGTAGTTCTTAACCTGCGGATGCAAATTTTCAATTTTATTTACATTCCTCGCCAAATTTACCGTAGCATTCCATTCAAAGCCTTCCGCTTTAAGCGGTATTGCCGACAGCGAAAGCTCTATTCCGCGATTGGATATTTCTCCCGCATTTACCATGGCGCTTGTATATCCGGTTGTTCCCGTAATAGGCAAGCTCAATATCTGATCTTTTGTAGACTGATTATAATAGCTCATGTCTAATGTCAGTCTGCCTTTGAAAAACCTCAAATCCAAGCCAAATTCATACGAATATGTTGATGTTGGCTTTAATTCGCGATTTGGAATGGTTGTAGAGCTTATTTCGCCAAGAGAATGTCCGCCAAAAGTGAATGAACGCAATCCGTAAGTCAAATCCAATTGATAAGGGTCGGTATCGCCGCCGACTTTCGCCCAGGAGGCGCGAAATTTACCAAACGAGAAGATATTATTTTCAATATTGAAAAAACTTGAGAAAATAAAACTTCCCGAAACAGATGGATACAGATAAGAACGGTTTTCGCTCAGCAGCGTTGACGACCAGTCGTTACGCAATGTAAAATCAAGATATAAAAAATCCTTATATGCCAGATAAACGGCTCCATACAGCGAATTAATCTGTTTCTGATATAAATTCGGTTCAACAGAGTGATTTGTATAGTTAGAAATAGACTGAATGCCCGGTATTACCTGGTCTTTTCCCGTGTTGATAAGAGCATCCGATTCATATCTCATAATGTTCCCGCCGACAAAGGCAGATACATTAAACGTTTCGGCAAAAGTTTTGTCAAATCTTACCGTTGCTTCATAATTGTTTTCCGATACCGACATGCGCCGTTCCGTCATTTCTCCGTTCATGCGCAAAGGCGTTGACATTGAAACAAATTCTGTAACCTTAAAATCATAAAAGTCAGTACCTGCCTTTGCCTGAAATGTAAAATTCGGCAGAAAGTCATAATTAAACTGAACGTGTCCCATTACTCTTTTCTTGTCGGATACATTGGTCATTTCGTTGAGTACCCAATATGGGTTAAGCCTGTAATCGTTTCCGTTCCACTGATTATAATATCCGTACTCATCCTTGTAATTTTCCGACAGCCAGGTCTGATCAAAGTTGGGAGCTATGCCGATAAGCGCATTTCCGATATTATTCGGACTGTCGGACAGTGCAGGACGATTGTTTACATTTTCGTAAGTATAATTTGCGCGCCCTTCTATTCGCATCTTATTGCCAAGCCTGGCGCCGCCTTTGAACATGAACGATGTACGCGACATATCCGATTTGGGAACAATGTCGGTATTGCGCATATCCGAAACAGAGAAACGAAAGTCAACTGCATCGTTACTGTTTGACAGTGCAACCGAATTTGTTGTTGTAAGTCCTGTTCTGAAAAACGAAAAAATATTGTTATTTACGTTTGAATAGGGCTTTACACTGCCGTTGTAAACGGGAATAGACAGATTCGGGTCGAGTTTCGCTCCCCACGCCGATTGCGTTGAACCTCTTGCATCCGTAACATCCATTATTAACTGTCCGTTGCGACCCTGTCCATAAATGCGCTGATAGTCATCAAGCGATGTGTTCAGCGTTACGGCATTCACGTTAATTGATACCTCTACTCCCAATCCGTTTCCCTTTTTAGCCGATTTGGTTGTAATAAGAACAACTCCGTTTGACGCCCGCGAACCATACAGCGCCGAAGCAGAAGCTCCCTTCAATACCGAAACCGATTCAATATCTTCGGGATTTATTGACGAAAGCCCATCGCCAAAATCATATCCTCCCCAGTTGGAAGCAGAACCCAATTGAGTATTGTCCATTGGAATACCGTCAACCACATAAAGAGGAAGGTTAGAACCCGACAGTTGAGAATTACCGCGAATTATTACCCGCGTCGAACCCGAAGGTCCTGCGCTTGTTGTAGAAATATCCACTCCCGCAACCTTTCCCGATAATGCGGTTATTGCATTCATTTCGCGTCCGGCGGAAATATCTTCACCGCGTACTTCCTGCATTGCATAACCCAGCGCCTTATTTGCCCTTTTAATACCCAAAGCGGTTACAACCACTTCGTCGAGTTCCATTGCATCGTATTCCATTACAACATCTATAATATTACGACCGGCAATCGCTATTTCCTGCGTCTTCATTCCGAAAAATGAAAAAACAAGCGTAGCATCATTCGAAACAGCAATACTGTACTGACCTTTATTATTGGTTACAGTATTGATATTTGTACCTTTAACCAAAACCGACACTCCGGGAACGGTATTGCCGTCTTCGGAATTGGTTACTGCGCCCGATATTTGCACTCTTTGCGCCCACATGAAATTAGACGCCGCAAACATCAGCAAAACTAAACTTAATTTGATTTGTTTCATATAAAAATGTCTTCAATCACTAAAAAATATATCTTTATTATTTTAAATTTGTTTATATACTTTTGTCTTATAATTTACATTATATTTTTATTTTAACGTACGAAAATAATTATATTTTAGAATATTACAAAATTTGATAAAATTTCATAAATTTTTGAAAATTCAATCATATATTTGATTGATTGGCGCTTATACTGTCCTATAATGTAAATTATCGGACAAAGAAATTTTCGAGAAGTGTTAAAATTTTAGCATAACATCGGTTAACAGTCATGCGCAACAGCAAAGGCAAATGCCGAAAAGTCAGGCATTACATTCAAACATATTTGTTGAAATTTTGTGTTTTATTCATTAATTTTCAGTTGTAGTTTTTCATTAACAAATAATTATAAATGAAAGTCAGATGAAAAAATTGCAGGGTTTTAATCAATACAGACATAAAACCCCGCAAAAAAATGTTATTATATTTTATCTCAGAAAAATATACTTAGTAACAACTGTTTACGCCTGTTGCGCTGTTTGCAATTGTTAATTTACAGTTTACCATCAAAATTAAATCGCGAAGCGTTGTTTTTCCTGTTTTTTGAGCCTATGCCTTTTATCAGTCCGCGCATGAAATTTGAATGCGCTTTATGAAACAGGAATAATTGCTTAGGCGTTAATACTGTTTCAAATATTTTTTCATATTCGAGCATTAAGTCAAATTCCTGTTTTTGCAAGTCGTACAGCTGTTTATTTATTTGCTTGGCTCTGGCATCGGTCATTGAGCTTTCTTCCGTTTCAAAATCATCTAAAAGCTTTTTGCGTTCGCGCCCTATTTTACGATACTTGTTTTCAAACTGATCCAGCACGGGAAAAAATACTTTGGCGTCTTCGCCGGTAAGCTTCATTTCTTTTGTGAAATATTCTTTTTTCCTGGCTTCCAGCATTTCGCGAATTTTTTCGTGTTCGTCTCCGCGCGCCATACTGTTTTTCTGCTGTTTTGCCGTGTCTTCACAATATGCAAGTAGCTGTAAGCGGTCGCCATCGTTTTCAAGGCATTTAAAAAAAACCGAATCGACTACATTGCCGGTTTCCTGTGCTGTTGCTTGCTGTACATTTGCACAAATAAAAAGTATTGATATGAATATTAATTTTTTCATGACATCATATATTTAAAGTAAATACTGATCTTCGACAAAAACCATTGAAATATAATGTTCATCAACTATATATGTGATTATTTCATCCTGAATTTCGTCGCTAAGATCATTACTGTTTCCGTAAAGGTCGAGTATCGATTCGTCTGTATCAGCTTGCGACAGGCGTGTTATTGCATCCGGTTTCTTATCGGTAACAGTATGTACGATTACCTGTGAAATACCGACAAGCAGCAAAAATCCTGCAGCGAAACTCAGTATCGGTTTCACTGTTTGCCACAACGTATTTTTTTTGACTGTTCTGCTTGTACATTTTTCCATTATGCGGTCGGGCAGGGCGTCAAAATATCCGTTGGGAAGGCAGAAAGATGAGTTTTTCAACTTATCGGGTAATTTTATCTCTGTTTCATTGTTCATAATATCTGTTTGATTGGTTTTAATCAAAAAGGTTTAAATGCTGTTAACATATTTTTTAATTTTTTCTGTGGCTATATGATACGATGCCTTAAGCGCTCCTACAGAAGTATTCAGTATTTCGGCAATTTCTTCGTACTTCATATCATCAAAATATTTCATGTTGAAAACAAGTCGCTGTTTGGGCGGTAGACTTGCCAGCGCTTGATATAATGTTATTTGCGCATCATCGCCGTTAAAATATATGTCCTGTTTGAGCGTATCGCGCAAATTGTTTTCCATATCCTGCAGCGAAATGTGATTGATGGATTTCTGTTTTTTCAAAAAGGCAAGGACTTCGTTCGTCGCTATTCTGTAAATCCATGTGTATAAACTTGATTCGCCTCTGAATCTGTCCAGCGAATTCCATACTTTTATAAACGACTCCTGTATCAAATCGTCGGCATCATCGTGATTTATCACCATTTTACGGATATGCCAATATACGCGCTCCTGATATTTGAGTACAATCTGATTGAAAGCAAAGTTTTTGCTGTCGCTGCTTTTGAACATTTCAATCAACAGGCTGTCGTTTATTTCGCTGTGCATAAATGTATTTTACAATAAAATATTTATTTTCTGCCTACCGCCCTTTTTGCCGCTTCAATAATATACGGATGAGTAAGATGATATTCTTCAAGCAGTTCCATTGGCTTTCCGCTTTGTCCGAATTTATCGTCAACAGCAACGGTTTCCATTGGAACTCTTGTATTTGTAACCAAAACGCGGGCAATGCTTTCGCCCAATCCTCCATTGCGAAAATGTTCTTCGGCGCTGACAACTGCTCCTGTTTTGGCAGCCGACTGCAAAATGGCAGTTACATCAAGAGGCTTTATGGTATGAATATTTATGACTTCGGCAGAAATTCCCTGTTTTTGCAATTCATCGCAGGCAATAAGCGCTTCCCAAACCAAATGTCCCGTAGCAAAAACAGAAACATCCGTTCCGTCCGTGAGCTTTTGCGCTTTGCCTATTTCAAAAACATCGTTTTCGGATGTGAAATTAGGAACGCCCGGACGTCCGTAACGAATGTAAACAGGACCGACATGTTGCGCTGCAGCAATAGTTGCCAGTCGCGTCTGGTTGTAATCGCAGAGACAAAGAACCGTCATATTTGGCAATACTTTCATAAGCGCAAAATCTTCCATAATTTGATGTGTTGCGCCGTCTTCGCCGAGCGTGATTCCCGCATGTGAGCCGCAAATTTTCACATTTGTGTTTGAATACGCTACCGATTGTCGAATCTGGTCATATACCCTGCCGGTTGCAAATGCAGCAAAGCTTGCGGCAAACGGTATTTTTCCCGTCAAAGCCAGCCCTGCGGCAATATTTATCATGTTTGCTTCGGCGATTCCGGTATTAATAAACCTGTCGGGAAATTCAGCAGCAAAGGCGTCTGTCTTTACCGAGCCGTTAAGGTCAGCCGTGAGGGCGACAACATTTTTGTTGCTTCGTCCCGCTTCGAGCAATCCTGCGCCAAATCCGGCGCGTGTTTCCTTGTTTCCTGTGTTTGTATAGTTCATCGTTTGATATTTTATTTTTATCTGTATATTATCTATTAAATTTGTTTTTTAATTTCTTCAAAGATTGCAGGATAAATAAAAAGCATATTTTCGCCAATTCCATATTCTAATCGTTTTCCGAATAATATCATTTCATCTTCAGTCAATTCTCGTCCTATACAGATTCTTGCTTCATATTGAATGTCTTCTTTTGATATTACGTAAATCAAATCATTCCTTTCGCTTTTTTTCATCTTTTCCTGAATTAAATTCTACAAGTTTTATCCAATCAATTTCTCCTGAATTCAAACAAAAATCATTAGAAAATTCTTTGGTGAGTTTGTTTATCATTTTTGCATACGACTCCATAAATGATTCGTTCTTTTCTTTCGCTTTGTAACCAACAGGTTCTATAATATCAACATATAAATTTTCATTACCTGATATGAATTTCCAAAATTCCTGCCCGCAATATTTAAAATAATCTCCCTTATCTGGTGTGTTATCAAAACCGTAACAACAACCATTTACAGCAATAACCATTATGCCCGAATTGCTTGTCCGTAATGTTTTCTTTGCAGTTATAAAATCTTTTTTCAATCCTGCAATTTGACGACTATTGCCCCAATTTGGTACTGATTTTATAGTAACAATGTAACGAACATCATTCTTATCAAATTCAAGGTCGATGCCGGTTACTCCCGATTTCCATCCGCCGTAAACTTGTTGATTTATAAAAATAGCCAATCCTTCAAGCCAATCGCCAAAAACAGTTTCTTCGTTTGATGATATAAATGCATCTGTAAGCCCTCTAATAATTTGTTCTGCTGTTAAGAAATATTTCGCCTTAAAAAGATAAGGATTTTTCCTTTTGAGTACGGTTTTTAATTTCAATCTATTTAAACTATCAATCCGTTTTTGATGAAAAATTCCAATATTTTCTTCAACGTACTGCGTAATGTTCTTTATATTCAAGTTTTTCATACGTTTGATTTTGTAATAATACTTTTTTAGATGGGGATAGCAGCTGTTTTACTTGCTTGCAATATTCTGCTGATATATCTATTCCTATAGAGTTGCGGTTCATTCGTTGAGCGACAATATTTGTTGTGCCAGAACCCATAAAAGGATCAAGAACAGTGTCTCTTTCTTGGGTAAATAATTTTATAAACCATTCAGGCAATTCTTCGGGAAACGTTGCGCTGTGATTTTTATTATTACACTCGGTTGCCAAATGCAGTACGTTAGAAGGATAAGCCATATCTCTATTTATCCAATTTGATATATTTTTTCCAAAACCGCTACCATTTTTTGCATTATCTCGAATTTTATCTGTTTCACTTAAATTTTTTAATCTGCTTTTTGCCCAATTTCCCATCGGTACCATGACTTCTTTTTGATACATATTAAATTTTTTTTCTTTATTGAATTGCAATAATCTTTCCCATGCATCGCGAAATCTATTCGGCCATTTTCCCGGATAACAATTTTTTTTGTGCCAAATAAACTCTTCCGTCCACATCCAACCCTGTTTACGCATTTCAATAATAAGTTCCATTACATAAGTGCTTCGTTCGCCGTTTACAACTTTTTCTTTTATATTTAATACAAACGTTCCTGTCGGCTTAAGCACTCGCAACAATTCCTTTGATATTGGCAAAAACCATTTTACATATTTATCAGGATTAATTCCTCCATACGTATTTTTCCGCTGGTCGGCATAAGGAGGAGATGTTATTATCAAATCAATTGAATTATCCTGAATTTTTTGTAAAACATTTTTACAATCTCCGAGTAATATCTCTGTTTTGATTTTCATTATTTTACTTTTATCAATAATCTCCAAGCGTTTCGGGCAACTGCGACAATGCCTGTTCCGTTTGTTCGGCATCGGGCGCTTTGCCGTGCCATTTGTGTGTTCCCATCATAAAGTCAACGCCCTGCCCCATTTCGGTTTTCATTAAAATAACTATCGGCTTGCCTTTTCCCGTCAGTGATTTTGCCCTGGCAAATCCGTCCATAAGTTCTTTTATGTCGTTACCGTTTAACTGTATGACCTGCCAGCCGAATGCTGCAAACTTTGCAGGCAAATCGCCAAGAGAAAGTACGTTATCGACTGCTCCGTCGATTTGCTGTCCGTTGTAATCGACAGTTGCAACAAGATTGTCTATTTTTTTTGCAGCTGCAAACATTGCCGCTTCCCAAATTTGCCCTTCCTGCAATTCGCCATCGCCGTGCAGCGTAAAAACCAGATTCGGATCGCTGTTCATCTTTTTTGCAAGCGCCGCGCCGCATGCAACGGAAAGTCCCTGACCCAGCGAGCCGGATGCAATTCGGACGCCTTTGACATAACTTGTAGGATGTCCTTGAAGCTTTGAATGTAATTTGCGCAGCGTTCCCAGTTCTTTTACGTCAAAATATTCGGCACGAGCCAGTACGCTATACCAGACAGGAGCAACATGTCCGTTTGAGAGAAAAAACATGTCCTGATTTTTCCCTTCGGATGTAAACGTTTGCGGCGAGGCGTTCATGGCATTAAAATACAGAACCGTCATAAAGTCGGCGCAGCCGAGCGAGCCTCCGGGATGTCCGGACTGCGAAGCAAAAATCATGCGTATTATGTCGCGCCTTACTTGCGCCGCAATGTTTTGAAGTTGTTTAACATCATTCATAAATTGTTATTGTTAAAATTAAAAGCGTTACAAAGATAAAAAAATATTATTAAACGGAATTTTCAATTTGAATTACTTTTCAGGCAATATGAAAATATTGTCTTGTTTGAACGAATCATTCCGAATTTATCTTTTCAAAAATTCGTATTCATAAACCTTAGGCTCAATTTTATTTGCCAAAGCTTTCAATGCCGAGCGCAAACTGCCAATGAGTTCGCTGTAGGTTTCATCTGACGATTTATTGTTCATTTTACCCTTGTCATTGCGGCCCTGGAAGTATTCGCGGATGTCGTACAGCGAGGCGTTTACACTATATTTTTGACGACCTAATTTGTACTCAAACAGTTTTTTGTCCTGCGAATGATAATATTTCCAAAGTTCTCTACCGACTATAAAAACGGCTTGCGCCTCTGCTGAAAATTCGCGTTTTATGCACATTTTTGTTTCTTTTTGCTCAAAAAGATTTGAATAGCCATTTTGTATAAGTTTTCCGTTAATAAAATCGTGCATAAAATGACTGTCAAACATTATCGTTAAACCAAGTTCTTTTTCAGAGAAAGGTATCCAATGATTTTTGCCAGATTTACTCTGTATGTTGTTGTTAAACAGCGTATAAGTTAAACAATCGTTTTGAAATTCAATATCTTTTTCCCATTTTTTATTGGGAAAAAGAAACTGATCGCGATCGTTGAGCCAGTCGGCAGGAATTATTTTGCGGACAGCAAAATATACGGAACAATAGATAAGATTTTCTATACTAATATTGAATTTAATACTGTGAGCAACAATATCTACCGCATTATGTTCAATAGTAATATAGTTCTGATTCTGAAAATCATTTCCTCGTGTATTCAAAATACCAAACGCATCATTAGAATCGTCCTTATATTGGTTTATCCAATCATTTATGTATTTGCTTTTTTCAAGAGAATAAACTGTTTTGTGTCCAATATACTGATTGTTTTTATCAAAAACATCAACTTTAACATTACGTATTTTTCTCTTTTTATTAGTGTCCCATACTTTAAAACCGATAGGAAACTGTCCATTTACATTATCAAAAGTATTAGCGGGTACAATAAATGCCTTTTCCAATTTTGCTAAAAAAAAGTTTCTGAACAGAACAAAACTTGTACCTGATATTGCTTTTAACGTTGAAAATTCTCCTATTTTACAACCGTTTATATCTGCGTAGATTCTTGATAAAAATTGTGCAAACAGTTCGTTTGTAGCCTTACCTATTTTTTGTTGAAATCTTGTTCTTGTTTTATGTATTATTGCAACACCTGTTTTATTTTGCTTTTTTCCATATATTGTCGCTGCTGTTGTTGCTTCTGCATACGGCGGATTGATATAAATAATCAGTTTTTTGCACTTTTCAGAATCGGTAATAATATTATACAATTCAAGCGGCAAGTAATGCGGCGTTGGCTGTTGAGTGTTTCTACCAATAATAGCCTTTGGATCAGGCAATAAATCATCATTCAAAAAATCGAACTGAAATACATTTTGTTCCCATAAATTTGCACCGTTTGTAATTCGTTGATACATTATATCTACATCAGACTTATCAAGCGTTGAGGCAAAAATACGGTCTTTATTTATAAGTCCTGCAAGTAAATTTCCCGTACCTGCGCAACAATCCCAAACGTAGTAGTCGTCCTGCCAATTTTCGCCAAAAACATCACTCAAATATTCTTGTGATTTTTCAACCCAAATTCTCGGCGTAAAAAAACTGCCCTTCCGTTCTCGAATATCCTGAGGAACAAGCAAATCGTGGCGATCAATAATATAATTCCAATAATCTTCGTGTGGCGGGCGTTCGTATTTTGCCCAAAACTGATTGTGTGTTTTTTGATTATCGGTAAAATAAATTGAACTTTCCGTAAAAAAACCAACGTTATTTATGTGTCTATTAGATATATAATGATTGTATTTTAACAGCACAAAAAGTTTTTCAATAATAGTTTGATTTTCGTTTGATAACAAATCGGCAAGATAAAAATCACCATCAATAATTCCATTTTTTTTCACTACATCCCAATTCGCTGCAATCGTTGGCTTCACCGTTTCGAGCCATTTATTGTAAATATTGATAAAATTGTTTTTGTCAATTCTTATCTTGCTGGTTTTGGTTTTGCCAACAATGAAATTTTCGCGGATAAAACGGCGCAGTTCAGTATCATCACATTCAAAATAAAAAAGATATGTTTGCCACGGAATATCGTTTTCCACAATCTTTTTTATCTGTTCATATACCTGCTTAAACTCTTTTGTGTCGTAATTTGAAGGCGTAACATTCCAGTTGAAATCGTTTTGATAGAAAAGATCCTGAATCTCCGAATAAGGCACGAAAGCAATTTTTTCGCTGTCGTAGCATCCCAAAAACGGCGGCGGCAGTATCTCGTCGAAAGTCCGCGCCTTGCCGATTGTCAAAACGAGTTGAGCGAGCATCACGATAATGTCGGTGGATTTTTGTTTTGCTTCAGCCCACAACAGATATTCGTCATTGAAATCAATCGCGTTTTTCAGACGCCGGACTTTTACAGCAAAATCAATTTTACCCAAAATTTTTGTACAGTCGAACTTGCTGAAATAATCGGATGCTACGGCGTTTTTTATTTCTTCTTCGAGAATGTTTTTGCGTTTCATTACCTGTCGTTTTCTTAAAAAAAGATTAACAAAGATAATGAAAATAATTGACTGATGCGGTTCAAAAAATAAATTAATCATCCGCATCTTACAGACACGGCGTATTACAAAAATGATGATTAGCGGTTGTTTATTTTGTGTTGAGGTAAAAGTCGTGCGAGTGAATGTTTGCAGTCTTTTGCTCGGCGTGTGTTTATATCAAGCCAAAAATAACAACAGACTTCTCCGGAAAATAATATATCAAATTAAAATAAATTATTTTTGTTTCTGTCAGAAAAAAATTAACTTTGTCCAAAACAAATTATGATGAAACTGTCGAAACCGATAAAGTTACTGCTGACAGCAGCGTTGCTGTTTGTTTTGGTGTTTGCGGCAAGCAGGATGCCGGGCGTTGCCGAATGGTATGTCAAGAATATATATCCATTGATTGCCGCGGCGCTTTCGTTTTTTTCAGCTCTGTTTCCGTTTTCGCTGTTCGATGTTTTTACCATAACTGCAATTATTGCTTTTGTTGTATTGGTATTTTTAATGATTTTTCGGAAAATAAAATGTGCAAAAGGATTATACATTATTGCATATTCCGTTTTATTTTTAATTGCTTATTTTTATTTTTCGTGGGGATTTTCTTATTTTCGCAAAGATTTTTATGTGCGTTGCAATATCCGGAAATCGGAATATAATGCAGAAAATTTCAAGGCATTTGTAAAGACTTTTATTGACGATGCAAATTCTGCCTGCATCGACTTCAGTGATTTCGACAGGAATGATATAAACGGTAAAATAGAACGGCAATATGAAAAATTAAAAGATGTTCTGAAAATAAAATATCCAAACGGAAAACGAAAACCAAAGCGAATGTTATATGAACCGCTGCATACAAAAACAGGCGTTTCAGGATATTTCGGACCATTTTTCAATGAAATTCACGTCAACAGCTTTGTTTCCGATTTCGAATATCCGTTTACGCTGGCTCACGAAAAAGCGCATCAGTTCGGAGTTGCAAGCGAAGCCGAATGTAATCTGTTCGCTTTCATTGTGTGCGCAACAGCCGATGATTCACAACTGCGCTACAGCGCTTATATTTCAACTGTCGGTTATATTCTCAACAATTATTACAAAATATTTCCCGATGATTACGGAAATCTGCTTGAAAGCATCGACGGCAAAATAATTGAAGACATTAGAACCATGTCGAGGCGATGGACGGAAGCAAAAAACAAAACATTGTCAAATGTGCATAAAGCCGTTTACGATGCCTATCTTAAAACCAACAATATAACTTCGGGAATAGAAAATTATTCGGAAGTTGTGAATCTGTTAATATCTGCATACGATATACTTGTAAAATGACGAAAACTCTGCGCATATTCATTGTGTTTTCATGCGCCTTATGTGCAAGTGCGCAGGCGCAGACAGAAAGCCGCTCGCCGTATTTTCAGCAATATGTTATAGAAGGCGGCGATACGCTATATCTCATGTCGATAGACGAATTGAAAGTCGTTGCCATGCCGAAATTTAACAGCAGGCGCGACTGGAAAAATTATTACAGAATGGTTTTCAATCTTCCGCGTGTTTATCCTTATGCGCAGATAGCCAAAGACAAACTTGCCGAAATGGATGTCAGGTTTTCTGAAATCAATAACCGCAGGCAGCGAAAGGAATATATAAAAACCGTAGAAAAGGAAATGATGAACCAGTATAAGTCGGCATTGAAAAAACTGACTTTTTCACAGGGTAAAATGCTTATAAAACTTATAAATCGCGAAACCGAAACAACTGTTTATCAAATTGTAAAAGAGATGAAAGGCGGATTTTCGGCATTTTTCTGGCAGGGCGTTGCAGCCGTTTTCGGTGCAAGCCTGAAATACAGATACGATAAAAACGGCGATGATGCAATTCTCGAAAAACTTGTAAACATATACGAATATGGCGATTACGATGACCTTTACAAAAAAGTTTTCGGAATGGGAATCGAAGAGCACACAAAACAGCTACAGAAAAAGCGCAGCAAAAAACGTTAATATCTTTCGTGAATACTCTTGAATCCGTCGCCGATTACTTCATTGGCATCAATCACCGTAACGAAAGCCGCAGGATCTACATGACGAATGTATCGCCGTATTGCTGCAACTTCGCGAATGCTTATGTTGGTGAAGATTATTTTTTTTTCGCTGCCCGAAAATGCGCCCTGAGCATTGATAAGCGTTGCGCCGCGTTCCATATCATCGATAATTTTTCGCGAAATTTCTTCGTATTTATCCGAAATAATAAGTACGGTTTGAGTCGGATTGAATCCTTTCACCATTTTGTCGGCTATAGTGCTGCTTACATAAATCACCGTCCACGAATAGAGAGGAATCGTCCAGTCGTTGAATACAATGAGCGCAACAAGCACAATAACAGAATCTACAATTATAAGAGCCGAACCGATTGACAGGTGAGTGTATCGTTTTAATATTGTTGCAAGAATATCGGTGCCGCCGGATGTCGCTTTGGTTTTAAATATTATTCCAAGTCCTATTCCTATTATAACGCCTCCAAAAACCGCCTGAACAAAAAATGTAGATGGATCGTCGATTAAGGGATCGTATTTGTAAAGATATTCCATTAACGAAATTGAAGCCGACAGCGATATGATTCCGACTAAGGTTTTTGCTCCGAACTTAGGTCCTAAAACCAGTGTGCCTGCTAACAGCAGCGGCAAATCAAGACAGATTCCCGAAAGTCCTATCGGAAAATTCAAGTGATGATGCAGTATTATTGCAATGCCATATACTCCGCCGGGAGCAAGCTTTAACGGAGAAACAAATACGACAAAGCCTACAGCCATTATAAACGAACCTGCAATTATTAAAATGTATGATGCTAAATCTTCTTTCTTGAAATTAATTCCTGCCATATTTTGTAATTTGATGCAAATTTACTAAATTTGCATGAATAATATTAAAAATACAATAAAATGAAATCAAATACTATTAAAATAATCATGTTTCTTACATGTATGTATTTCTGTTCAACAGTTTTCATATCATGTGAAGACAACAAGTCCGTCACACCGGACAATAATTATGTCAACAGCTGGATTTTAGACACCATGCAAACATATTATTACTGGAATGCCGGTATGCCCTCAAATCCTCAAAAAGACCGGTCACCCGATGATTTTTTCTATTCGCTGCTCTATAAATACAAGCAGCTCGATGGCGACCGCTTTTCGTGGATACAGGAAAATTATGTGGATTTGCTGGAAAGCCTGAGCGGTATAAATTCCGGCGATTTGGGATTTGAGTATATTTTGTACAGATACAACAGTAACAAGGTTTTTGGCGAAGTGCTGTATATCAAACCCGGAACAAATATCGAAAATCAGGGCATAAAACGCGGAAATGCATTTTGTAAAATTAACGGAACGGAATTAGATCTGGACAACTACCTGTCGTTACTGCAAAAGGAATCGATGACCATAACATTCAACGATCCGCTGCTTACCGGTAATACAATAAGTTTCAACAACGAAAGAGATGTTCTGGTTACTAAAACCAGATATGCGGAAAATCCTGTTTTTATGGATTCAATTTATGAAGTAAACGGCAAAAAGATCGGCTATGTGGTTTACAATTTTTTTGCAAGCGATAAAGGCGACAATTCCAAAACATACGACAAACAGCTTAATTCCGTATTCGGACGTCTGAAATCGGAAGGAGTAAACAGTCTTATTGTCGATTTGCGTTATAATCCGGGTGGCTCCGTTGTTTCTTCAACGCGTTTGGCAAGTATGATTGTGGATCCGTTAAGCACGGCAAATATCTTCTACATACTGAAATTTAACAGTATTCTTGGAGAAGATAACGGAAAATTTACATCATCCATAGAAAATGAAAACATAAACAATATCGGCAACGGTTTGCAGAAAGTATGTTTTATAACCACAAGGCAGTCGGCATCGGCAAGCGAAATGCTTATAAACGGACTAAAGCCTTTTATGAATGATAAAATAATAACAGTAGGCGATACTACTGTCGGGAAATCGTATGCATCCATAAGCTTTTACGAACAGAACAATCCTCGAAACAAATGGGGAATGCAGCCGCTGGTTGCCATGTACACAAACGGCAACGGAGAGCCGGTTCCTGCAATCGGAATTATACCCGATTATCTTGTTGACGAAACTGCCATAATGCCCAAAAAGCAGCTTGGTGACACAGACGAAGAATTGCTCAAGGCGGCAATAAATGCAATATCCGGACTTCCTGTTACTCAAAAAATGCAAAGACAGTCGTCGACGCCGGGAGCAAGCGTCATAGGCACATCTGTCGATAAAAAAGCATACAGCAACCAGTCGATTCTGGAAAAAATAAAGAAGTAAAATTATCGAATATGCAACACGGACGAAGCAATCTCATCGCTTGTATGGATTGCTTCGTTTCTGTTTATGACGAATGAAATAAATTTCCGGACAGTTTCATTTCGTTTCTGCCGATTCATCTGCGCCGAGATGAACTGTTTGATGAAGCGCCTGTTGACGACGAATTTGATGACTGTCGTTTTGTGTCGTTATCGGTTGCAGGCTGTCTTCGCGCTTGAGTTTCCTGTGTCGAATTGCTTTTATTTTCAATTTTTCCCGACGAGCCTGTTGCCTGCGAGTTTTCCGTGTTGCCGCTGCGTCTTGCCTGAGACGGACGACTGTCGTTATGGTTATTATTTGTTACGCTATTATGATTCTGACTGTTATCATTATTATTTCTTCTGTAGCCGTCAGTATTTTTATTTGCACTGCTCGAACTGTTCCTGTCGCCTGTATTATTGTTATAGGTATTGCCGCGGCTATCATGCGAATCATTTGTTCTGTTCACTGTTTCTCTGCGGGTATGAGTCGGAGCCGGAGCGTTGTGCGGTCGCATGTCTGTTGGTTTCGAAGGCATGTGCTTTGGACTGTTATTGTGATGCGATTTTGCATAGCTGTCTCTTCCCCGGTTTATATGCGCTCGCATGTTCTGGTAAACGTTTCTGTTGATATGCCTGTCGTTGAAATGAACAGTCATTCCTTTGTAACTGTAAAAGCCGTTAAGTAAAACCCTTTCCGAAGGCAGATTCTTGTAGTAATTCAATTCCCGCGCGGTAAAATACAAATTCCAGTTCACCTTTAAGTTGCTGTGATGCTGCGCATTTGTTAATCCCCAATGCAACTGCACATTGCCGATTTTTACGGTAAATCCCGAATTATATCCCCATACAGGGCTGTATCCGTAATAATAATAATCGTAATATTGCCAGTAATCGTCGCATATTTCTATTGCATTTACCGCATAGCTTCGCGCCTTCAAGGAATATTGCAGCGACAGTTTGAACTGATTCAAATCGTATAAATGATAGGCATAATCTTGAAAATGCATTGATTTTGCTATTAATTCACCATCATTAAAATAAAAATAATCAACTATATCACAGGCTTCGTCGATGATATAATCGGTTTTTTGTAGCACTTCAAGCGTATAGGAGCGCGTTTGTGCGCCTGCGTTATAGCCTGTAATACCGACAAGGAATAATGCAGATATTGCAGATATTCGTTGTGTAATTTTCCGTAATTTAATTAGCGTTTTCATGACTTTGAATTTTATAAAATGTTTCTTAATCATAAATGGAATAAAAACCATGCCAAAGCGATGAAATCGCCTATTTTTTTAACTAAAATTAACTTAATAATAATTCATCATTGTTTGCAAGTAGATGATAATAAGCTATTTAGTCGTTTTGCAAATAAATTTATTACAATGATATTGTGCAACTAACCAGCGATGCAGCAGAATGTTGATAATCAAAAAAACAAGCATCTTTACGGTTATCAAAACCGATAAAAGATGCTTATAAGACCGAATTTTTCCGAAGTAGAAATCTGCAGACTGAATACAAAAATTTCAATTTTCTGCGCAAAATTCAAAAGAGCTATTGCGCAATTTCTTGATACTGTTCTGCGTCAAGTAAATCGTTAAGTTCTTCCGAATCCGACATTTTTATCTTTATCATCCAGCCTTCGCCGTAAGGATCCCTGTTTACCAGTTCGGGTGCGCTTTCAAGCGACTGGTTTATTTCAACAATTTCTCCCGAAACAGGCATCAATGCATCCGAAACCGTTTTCACTGCTTCGATTGCACCAAACACTTCGCCTGCTGAAAGCGTTTCGCCTTCGGTTTGTATGTCAACAAAAACTATATCGCCCAATTGGCTTTGAGCAAAATCGGTAATGCCGACAACGGCTACATTTTCTTCAACGCGAACCCATTCGTGGTCGCCGGAATACTTTAAATTTGATGGTATATTCATTGCCTTTGATGTTATTTTTGCTGCAAAGGTAAAAATAAATTGCGAATTATCAATCGCTAATCAATTCTTCATTTTTAAAATTACCGTAACAAAGCATTAAGCAGTTAATTATAAGCACATTCAATATGCAAACTGTCCTGCTATTTGGCAGATTATTTAGTCGTTCCTTAATAAAGTATATTTTTCAGAGATGAGAGATAATAAAGATGTTTTTTCTGTTACTTTTGCCTTGACGCAAAAGTAACCAAAAAGTCAAGAGCAGCCGACGCTATACGGTAACTCCGATTTACAACTGTGACCTGTGGGAACGCCGCCTGCTCAACGTGCTATTAATTTTTCTGCATGTTGGTCAGTTGAAAAATTTACCTATATGCGCGAACAAAAGTTTATTAGCAGATAAAACCGGCATAGACTTTGCAGGCGGGGAACCCGCTCGGCGAAGAGGGCGTTAAAACGGAATTCCGTCAAGCGTAGCGAGACATTAATTCCGTTAGCCGTCGAGCCATTAGCGGGTCGACGAGAAGTATAAGCCTTGATTTTTTGCTTCTTTTGTATCAAGACAAAAGAAGAGAAAATAAGATTTTATTTGCAGGGGTTTATGTCTGTATTGATTAAATACCCTGCATTTTTTCCCTCTGATTTTTATTTATAATTATTTGTTAATAAATGATTTATCCTCTTTTTAAGGAACGATTATTTACAGTTTCATTTTCTCAAAATATACATTTTAACATTCTTCAAAATGCAAATTCGATTAAAGCTTTTCGAGCATCTTCCTTATTAATTCCGTCATTTTAACTTCGGCTGCCGCGCCTACCTTTTGTACTTCCTCATGCGAAACTTCTATGATTTTGCCTTCGACTCCGAGGTCGGTAATTATTGAAATTGCAAAGATGGGAATATTCGAATGTCGAGCAACAATTACTTCGGGAACGGTTGACATCCCAACGGCATCGCCGCCTATAATTCTAAAATATCTGTATTCGGATGGCGTTTCAAATGTAGGACCTGTTGTGCCGACATAAACGCCGTGCCGTAATTTTATTCCGAGCGCTGCAGCTGTTTCATCTGCAAGAGCAATAAGCTTTTTACTGTACGCTTCGCTCATATCGGGAAAACGCACGCCGAGTTCGTTACGGTTTTTACCCAGTAACGGATTTGGCATAAGATTTATATGGTCATTCAAAACCATCAAATCGCCTATTTCAAAATCGGGATTCACGCCTCCACTTGCGTTTGATACAAACAGGCACTTGATATTAAGTTCTTTCATTACTCTAACAGGAAACGTTACCTGTTTCATATCATAACCTTCGTAAAAATGGAATCGACCCTGCATTGCCATTACATTTTTACCGCCAAGTTCGCCAAAAATCAAGCGTCCGCTGTGACCTTCCACAGTCGATACCGGAAAATTGGGAATATCGGCGTATTCGAGAATTTCCTGATTGCTGATTTTATTTACCAGCCCGCCCAAGCCTGTTCCGAGAATTATTCCCGTT
>JAISDB010000216.1 GCA_031265155.1 Prevotellaceae bacterium
ACCGGGTAAAATTTTTAATATCTTTCTCATAAATAATAAATTATAATGTTTACAAAATTATTGATGTTTTTGACTGCAAATTTAATGTTTTTTATGAAAGTTGAAAAATAATATTAAAAAATATTTTTCAACCTATTATTCCGCCAAGTTTGAACATTGGCAAGTACATGGAAATAAGTATTGTAGCAACCAAAGCGCCTACAAAAACAATCAATATGGGTTCGAGCATGTCGCCTAATTTTTTCAGCGAATATTCAAGGCTTTTTGTAAGTTCTTCGGACTGTATGTCAAGCATGTGAGGAAGCCGGTTTGTTTCTTCGCCCACGCGCAAAATAGCTGTTAATTTTTTATCGTAAAGATTACCGTATTTTTCAAGGTTTGCAGTAAACATTTCACCGTGCTGCAATGCATCGGCAATTGATTTGAACGAACGCTGATAAGGATAAAACGTAATTATGTCAACAAGCATCTGTATACTGTACAGCAACGGCACGCCCGAAGAAATCAGCAAGTAAAGCAGTTTGCAAAAATGAGCCTGAGTGCTTCGTTTTATAATTGTTCCCGCTATTGGCATTTTCAATAAAACATTCGCCATCATGCTGCGAACTTTTGCCGTATGCCTGTAAATGTAAACAGGAATTGCCACGCCTGCTGTTATCACTATAAAAGCTGCGATATATGCAGGAAATGATTTTGACACGGATATTATCCATTGAGTCAGTGAAGGCAATTCTCCTCCCAGACGGATATAAACCTGCTCGAACATCGGCACAATAACCGACAGCATGAAAATCACAACTGTCAAAGCAACTGCCAGAATAATCAGCGGATACCTGACTGCAGATAATATCAACCTGCGCTGATGAGTCTTTTTATTATAGTAATCGGTCAAAAAGCCAAATGCATCATTCAGGCGACCTGTCTGCTCTCCGATTCGTATCACGCCGCTGTCGAGCTTTGAAAATTTTCCGCAGTTTTCTACGGCTTGCCACAGCGAATATCCACTGATTACCCGATTATACAGTTCCTGCAGCATGGCTTTTGTCCTGCGATCGGTTTCGCCTGATATAAGCAATTCAAAAGAGTGCGAAAAATCCAAACCGGAAGACAGCAAAGAATTTAATTCGGAAAATAAAATTTCCTTTTTCGTATCTTTTACAGGATGTTCCGATAACCTGATAAAAATATCGGATATGTTTTTCTGCCGACTGCTCATTTTTACACTGTTTTTATACTTTTACAACCAAAAATAAATATTTGCACAAAATTAATAATATAATTGTACTGTTATTCATACCTGCTGTCTTCCTCCTTTTCTTCCATCGTTTGCGCAAATGTTTTTTCAACTGCAACGGGTATTATAAATTTCCAGCATGTACTTGACGTATCCCGATATGTTATGTCAATAGCCACAGTGTCGGAAATATAAGGCAATTCACTCTTTATCAGTTTTAATGACGACACGTTTTTAAGAACTGTATCGGTTATGTTGACAAGTTTTACCATCAAGAAAGAATTTTCTCTGTATAAGGACGACCGGCAGTCGCTTTCCATGTAAAAAATAAAATTATTATTTTCATCAACTGCAACGCTGTCCGAATTTGTTATGACATTTTCCAAATGATAATAAGCATCATAAACATCCATATTTTCGGTGAGCCGGGTTTGCTTGTCAAGCACTATGCGATGCACAAGTCTGAATCCTTCCATTATGCCCAACATGATAATTCCGGCAATCAGCATTACAACCAGCAGCTCGGTAAGCGTAAACGCTTTTATGACATGTAAATTCCTGTTATCATTCATTGTTTATGTCTGTTTCTGTTATATGTCTGAAAACAATACGTTTTTTCATTCCGTATATTTCGGCATTGATTACAATAATCTGCAAGTCATGATAGTCCTTATACTGAGATATTTCAGCGGATAATTTTCCTCCCGAAAAATACTTTTCATAATTTCCATTCCGATGTTTGCCATCTGACAGTTCGGAAAAAAATGCAGATATTTGATAATCGGCATCCACAAGCGTGTATGCATCATCCTGCGAAACGGTAATTCGTGTAACCGTATCAAGGCTTACAAGAAAAATCACCATAAAAATTAACGCGGCAATAACAGCCTGAATAACGGTTTCTGCTCGAAATATTACTTTACCCATTTTATTATCTGCCGTTTTTTTGAACTGTTAAACCAGAAAGGATATGCCATTTCGCGATTTTCGAGTACTGTTGCATCGTATATCATATCGTTATAATATCCTCTCGGAGAATAAAAAACCGCACGCGCAAGATAAGCGTTTCCCGAAACTATTCCCTGCAACTGCGATGCGCCGCGTACATACAGTAATCCGCGCACCCTTGCCGTACGCGATTGAATATAATTTGCCTTGCGCGTATCAATTTTATCATCACAGTCAACAATAACGTATCCGTTTATTTGGGTACCGTCGCCTGTTTTGATGTATTTTTTTGAAAATATGCCTGATGGATAATTCATTTTTACATTTTCGCCTGCAATAACCGTATCACGTGAAAATATCTGCAATGAGCCTTCAAAATTGCTGTTGATATTTACTTTATTTGCAACAATAATAATATCCGTTAACCTGCTGTCGGAAGAAACCGTAATTTCATCGCCTGTCAGGATAATTTTCCCTTTAAGCGAAAAGGATGCCGCTTCGCTGCTGCTTGCCGATAAATACTTAATGTCGCTGTTGTAAAAATCGACATGCAGGCTGCTGTCGCTGCTTACCGTTTCTTCAACTGTTTGCAGTGACAGCAGATTGTCGATATATCCTTTTATATTATTTTCGGCGCCGGGAAGCTCTTTGCCTGTTTTTATTCTTGAATTTTCTATTTTTTTGCCATTAAAAAATGTTGAATTTATCTGTCCGTAAATAATTCCTTTTGCAGGCAGAAAAATCTGCCCTTCAAAATCGGTTCTGCCTGTAACGGTTAACGTTGATTTGTTTTCCTGATAATACAAGCCCGCATTGTCGTTTGAAACACTGTCGAGACCTGCAATACATGTTTGATGCGCTCTTCTGTCAGCCGAACTTGCAGAAACAAGTTCATACAATCCCCAGCGCTCGCGTTCGATAAGCATTTGCGACGATTCTACGGAATCGTATAACTGTACAAGCGAAGAATCCCGGCTTTCTTCGATAATTGAAGGATAATTACTGTAATATGTAATAGCCGATTTTATATTTGCCTGTTGCTGTTTCATAAAGTTTTGCCGTGAAAAATGCAAAAAGTCAATTTCCCATAAAATCAGAATACCCATTACAACAAGCAGCATAACCGTCGAAACAACCACAGCCAAAGGCAAAGTATCCGCTTTGAGATGAAATTTCATTTTATGACAGTTTCTACCGTTCAATATAAACGCTGTATTTATTATCTTCCTTCTCGAAAAACAGTGAATCTGCCGTTACTTTAATTAATTTCAAGCCATCTATATTATCGTTTTTCTTCATTATTTGCTGTATTCCGTTTATTTTAATCAGATATGATACCGTTTCGTTATTTCTTTCCTTAACATATCCGACATATTGCAGCAAAATATTGTCGGCATGCTGCTTTGCTTCTTTTTTCGGCTGAGATAAGTTTGGTTTTGCTGACGATTGCCGCTGTCTTTTTCTTACCTGCGTTTTAAGAAAGGGATCCGCATAATTCAAATATAAGGTATCGGCTTGCTGTAACTGTACGTTCTGAGGACTTTTCCGCGTTTGCACTGCATCAGTATCGTCATCGCCCGAGAAAAAGATTCTTTTGGCAATCAGTCCCCATATTATTATTACCGAAATTATTAACAGGTATGTCGTATATTTTGATTTCATTAATTTTATATCCTATTCGATAACAGTCAAATCATAAATCTGTTTTTTTGATGAATAACCTGAATTGCGAGCCTGCACATACCATTGATAATTACCCTTGCCAAGACTTACGGAACACTTGTATATCGACACAAATGTAGAATCGGCTGCAACAATGGCAGTATCTACCGCAACAAGCAGAGCTTGTTCGAATGATGGCGCCGTAATTACAAGGTTATAAACCGATGCTCCGTCCAGCGCGTTCCACGAAAAAGATATGTTTCCGCTTTCCATAATTGCTTTATTGTGAGGTGAAATGACATCAACCGCATATCTTTCTATTTTTTTTTCAAAGACGTCATCACACGATATAAAGAATACGGTAATGACAAGTAATAATATTTTTTTCATTGTTCCAGTATTTGTTGAATTATAATAGTTGCTTTAAGCCTTACATTATTTGTTTGCCTGTTTTTTTCAGACTGAAAATGAACGGAGACAATATTACATCTGTTTGCCATCTTTTCAAGATTATCGATGGCTTTAACTATGGAAATATAGTCTGAGTAAACGGTTATTTGCGCCGTATGAACAGAAAGCCCGTTACCCAAATCAATTTTTGATGGGATGAATTTGTCTATTGTTATATCGCTGTGCAGTCCTTCCGTATTTTTAATATAGCCGATAATCAGTCCATTGCTGATATAATCCTGTGATATTACCGCTTCAGGTATTTTCTCGGTAGCATTAATCATTGATGCTTCCAGATTTTCAATCTCATCTAAAATATTATTATATTCGATATATGTATTTAATGTTTTTCTGAAAGTCAGTAAATATATGATTACCGGCAATGCTACCAGCAATGCAAGAAGATAAACGATTCCCCTGTATTTTGATACTTCTTCGTTCATACGGTATCAGCTTGAATATTTATTTTTATTGTAACCATAATACCTGCTGTTTGTATAACATGGCAGCCATAAATATGGAATATGCCATGTAAATGTATTTTTAAACAGTGCAAAGTTATAAAAATTATATCACTTGTTATTTTTTTGTGTCATTATTTTATTAGTGCAAAATTATTTTGCATTTGCCGCTAATCTGTAACTACTCGAAAATTTGGAATTGGTAAATTGAGAGAGATGTATAGATATTAATTGTTTTGCTTTCAGTTTATTACAATGTTAATTTCTATACAAACTTACCAATTCCATAATTTCATATCTTTGCAGGAAAAATAATGATATGAAATTGACGAAAGCACAATACGATACTGTTTCGGAAAGTTTCCCGACCCAGCGGGGTAATGTAAGTTTAAGTAATTTAGAGATACTAA
>JAISDB010000007.1 GCA_031265155.1 Prevotellaceae bacterium
ACGATTTTTCCTTCTGACAACAACTTTTGTCAGCCGACTTTTTGTCTGCCTGTTTGTTTCCTTGCGAACATGCGGCAAATACTGCTACGCATGTAATTATCAAAACTAAATTTTTCATACCTATTATATATATAAAATTAAAATATTCGACTTTTCGACGAATGTTCGTAATAATCGGGATTGTTGCCTAAAATATCAAGCACCGGCTGACTGATTTTGTCAATCAGTTGTTCCGTTTCGTCCGAAATTACAAGCGAACAGGCTTCCACATTCATCTTCAACTCGTTTATGTTGCGCGAGCCTACCAGAGTTGATGCCATAAACGGTTTTTTCAATATCCATGCAATCGCAAGCTGGGCGATGTGGATATTGAGACCGGCAGCGATTTCGCGCAGTTCGTTCACCACTTCGAACATTTCCTTTTCCGCTCCGGCTTCTCCGTGACGCGATGTTCCTGCTCCCCGCGAATCGGGATAATGACGCGAATGTGCCTGATGGGGAGGCACATCCTCCGGCGTTTTGTAGATTCCGGCGAGCAATCCCTGCTGCAATCCCATTGAGCCGATGATGCTGATATTGTTTTCGAGGCAATAGGGAGCGATTTCGGCTTCGATAGCGCGGGAAACAATGTTGTAGGACATTTCGTTAACGTCAATCTGCACGCCGGTGCGGACAACTTCTTCCATCTGCGTGCGACCGAAATTGCTCATGCCGATTGAGCGTATCAGTCCTTCCTTTTTCAGCTCGTCGAGTTGAGCGTATGCTTCTTCGACAGTTGGCGGCGCCTCGATTATGCTCTTGTCGGAAGTAAAATGTTCGACCGCCAGCTTGTTGATAGGCCAGTGAAGCATATACACGTCAAGATAATCCATGTCGAGCCGCTGCAGGCTTTCGACGCAGTGCTTGCGCACATTGTGACAGTTCGAGGGACCGATTTTCGAGATTACAACAGCCTTGTCCCTGTATCCTTTAAGGGCTTTGCCGAGAGAACGCTCGCTCTCGCCGCCGTTATACATTTCCGCAGTATCGAATGTGTTCACGCCCAAATCAAGAGCCGCGCGCACAACATCGTCCACGTCTTTCTGGGACTGTTCTCCCCAGTATTCGCCGCCGCCAAAGGGCCAGCAGCCAACAGTCATTGCCGATACTTCTATGTTCGACTTGCCAAGTTTTACTTTATTCATACTACTTTATTCTTTTAAAATATCTTGTTGTTTAACATTTTTCTTGAAAATTCTGGGTTTTGGTTTAACTATGCTTACGGTTATGGTATCAAAAACGTTTTGAGCCGTGGTGATTGTGGAATCGACAGGGGCGAGGGTGTTTTCTCCGTTATCCCACAGCGACATGTAAGCGAGTTGCGGGGCGTAGCTGTTTCCGCGCTCGGCTTTGATGTCCGCACGGTAGAGCAGAGCCGGCTGTCCGCACGAAAACTCGTCTTCCTGCAATGTGACGCGGTTGAACTGCGGATAATACTCGTTGTAGTCGCCCGCCAGATTCATCTCGAGCCAGCAGACCCATTCCGATCCCGGACTGACTTCTACCTGCAATACAAAAGATTCCTTTTTTGGCGTGGCTCCGGATACTCCATCGACTTTTTCGTTGTTACGGTCATGGAAAAGCGTAGTCCAGTGAGGCACAGCTACCGGCACGTCGGATTTGCCTTCCCAGTCGCCACGTCCGGCACGATAGGTGACGAATACTTGTTTGAGATCTCCGCTTTTCGGATTTTCCAGCCAGATAGCAAATTGAGGCGGCTCGGCGTATGTCGAGAAGTAAATCGCCTCGCTGTTCATGTGAATGTCAAACTTTATTTCCACTTTGCCGTTTGTTCTCCAAATCACAAAACCTGCCGTCAGCGCCGCAATAATAAATAATCCGACAGCCGCTTTTACTGCTAATTTAGTTATTTTTTTATTCATGTTTTATTCATTACCAATTACTTTGTATGAAATTTTATATAAATTGTTTCTTAAATTTAAAACGCAAATATACAATTTATATTTATTGAAGGATTATTTTTTTTTAAAATACTCGCAACAGCAGAATCTAACCGCTGACGGCGAAGGAAAAATCAGACCTGTGGAAGAACAGCGGCTGCAGACTCTGAATATTTCGGTGTACAATTAGAAATTGTTATGTATCTTTGCGGCAAAATTATAGCAATGACAGCAAGATTATTCAAACGCATACCGTACGGCAATTCAGATTTTAGAGATATTATCCTCCAGGGATATGCCTATATTGACAAGACACGGTTTATCGAAGATTTGGAAAGAGAGGATAACCGTAATCATTTTTTCATTCGTCCGCGCAAGTTCGGCAAATCAACTTTTCTTACAATGCTGCGCAATTATTACAACATCAACAGTAAAGACGAGTTTGAGCAAATATTCGGCAATCTTTACATCGGCAAACACCCGACGCCGGAGAGAAACAGTTTCGCCATCATGGAGTTCGACTTTTCGGGACTGAATACTTCGAGCGAGGAAAAGTTCGCAAAAGATTTTTCCCATGCAGTACAGTCCGCTGTTTGTAAGTTTCTAAGAGCGTATGACCATATTATACCCGAAGCCAAATCTCTTTTACGGCAGATAGAGAAAAAAGATCCGGGAGTTAATGCAATGACTGATGCATTTAATTCCGTTATAAAGAAAAAGATTAAAATCTACCTCATCATCGACGAGTACGACCATTTTGCCAATGACCTGATTGCCATGGGAACGCTTGCGGGTAAAGATTTCTACAAAACTATGGTAAGCGCAAACGGTATGGTGCGCGACTTTTACGAACGAATCAAGACGGCAACCAAAGATTCCGTCGTTTACCGGACGTTTATTACCGGCATTTCGCCCGTGATGCTCGACGACCTTACCAGCGGATATAATATTGCCGAAATCCTTACGCTCAATCCCAGGTACAACGAAATGCTTGGATTTACGCATGCGGAAGTAAACACACTGATGGCAGAAACAGGTGTTGATCCCGCCCTTATTAATGTGGACATGGAAGCGTATTATAACGGCTATAAGTTTCATCCGGAGGGCGAAAACAGGGTGTATAATCCTTCGATGATACTGTATTTTTTCGG
>JAISDB010000066.1 GCA_031265155.1 Prevotellaceae bacterium
CCAATAAATCAAATATATAAATGAGTTTTTAAAAATTTATGAAATTTTATTAAATTTTGTAATATTCTAAAATATAATTACTTTCGTACGTTAAAATAAAAATATAATGTAAATTATAAGACAAAAATATTTTCAAGAAGTGTTAAAATTTTCAGATAATTATTGATTTATTTACGATTTTTAATTTAAAGATTTAATGTAAACCTAACAGGTTTTTGAAACCTGTTAGGTTAGGTTTTGCAAAATCTTGTCATTATCTGCCCACACGATTCATTACAGACCCAAGAAAAATTTGCCTAATAAAAAATTCAATATTACTTTTGCTCAATAATAGTTTTGATTTTATCGGTAAAAACGATTTGCCCGGTGTAAAACAGAATATTTTTTATTTCATAACCTGTAATTTATTAACAATTAAATAAGGATATATGACTTGTATATTAAAAAGCCGAATGAAAACTGTTGCCGTTTCAACAGTATTGCTTATGTCGTTATCATGCAATTCAAAAAAAACGGAAAGATCAAATGAAATACCGATTATTTCAAAAATTCTGTATGATACATCTTCAATGTTTTATACCGATTTCAGCAAATATCCAAAAGAAAGGAAGCCTCTGTCAATAGGCATTTTCGATTCGGGTACGGGCGGACTGACTGTTCTGGAAAAATTTATCATTTGCGATGAATACAACAACCTTACGGGCGAAATGCAGCCGGATGGAATCCCTGATTTTGCAAATGAAAATTTTGATTACCTCGGCGATATTGCAAACATGCCTTATGGAAATTATGCACAGGAAAATAAAACCGAATACCTGCGCGAGCTTGTAATAAAAGATGCACTGTTTCTGCTAAGGGAAAAGCCGTCGAAAATAATAGTCGTTGCATGCAACACGGCAACAGCCTACGGCTTGGAAGACATTTCCGCGCTGCTGGAAAAAAGCGATACCGGCATTCGTGTTATCGGAGTGATTAATGCAGGCGTAAATGCAACTCTGTCGCCTCTCGACCGAAATGCCGATTATGCAATAGGAGTGCTGGCAACAGCAGGCACAATCGCTTCCAATGCTTATGAAAAAACAATTTTGAAAACAAGGGATGAGATGGGATTTAAGGGAAATATAACGGTGGTAAATCAGCCGGGTACGGGCTTTGCAGAATCTGTTGATGGCGAAAAGGATTATACCGACCATAACCTGACAGCGATGTGCGACAGCTACAGAGGACCGAAATGCGGACGCGGCGAAAACAGTATTAAACCGCACTTGATGGATGTTTACGGTTTTGATACGGAAAACGGCGCCCTGTTTATCAAGCAGGCAGGCGACAGCCTGCTGAGCGTTCAGCTAAATTCTTCCGAAAACTATGCACGGTTTCATTTGGTATCGCTAATTGAGAAATATCGCCTGAGCGGAAATGCGGTTCCGTTAAAACGCATTATTCTCGGATGCACGCATTATCCCTATCTTTTGAACACGCTTAATGAAGTTATATCTGAACTGAGGAATTACGCCAAGAACGGAGAATATATTTACAGAAGCATTATTGCCGACGACTTTGAGTTTATCGACCCTGCGCTTTTCACCGCAAAGGAATGTTACGAAGCGCTGCGAGACGGCAAACAGCTGTCGCTGCAATCGATAAGGGGAAAAGTTAATGCCTTTGTTTCCGTTCCATATCCCGATTTGAGCGCCGACAAACTGAACAAAGACGGTTCGCTGTCGTATGAATTCAAATACGGACGCAATCCGGCAACGGAAGACGTAAGTACGGTTACAGTTCCGCTCTCTCCGGAAACCGTAAGCGGCGAAGTTTTGCAGCGACTGGAAAAATTAGTTCCTCATTCATACGCATTGATAAAAGAAACAATGAAACAGTAGCCGCATCACACAGATGGCAACTCTGTACAAATTACCCGCTCAATCGTGCTGAACCGGAAAATAAAAAAGCGCATCATTGCATAAAGCAATAATGCGCTAATGTTTATATTATTTTTAGCAATTGCTCATTACAAAAATCAGCTTTCCTGCGGTATCTGCAAAATATCTCCGTTATCCTCAACTATCTTTTTAATCCAGAATTCGGGTAATTTTGGCTGCTCGGGACTTACGGGATAATTATCTTCGGTACGTTCAAACTTTCCACCTCTTTCTTTTTTTATGTTGCCATCAATATATTTTACGAGCAGATATACATCCAGTTTTTTCCATGTATCGAACATTTCCTGTGCGCGCTTCAACGAAAATTCCGTTATAGCGCTTATTGCCTCTTCGGCATTTCCGGCATAAAGCGCAGCTGCACTTTTATCTATATCGCCGATTAGCTGTTCGGATTCGCTTTCAAATCTTTTTTGAACATCCAGCACGTCCTTACTCATCACGTCATAGCGCGAATACACGAAATTTGTTACCCTGTTGAACAGCCAGAATGCCGACCTGTCCGAATATGTAAGCAAATCGCCGTTGCCGACTGCAAATATTTCGGGAACTTTTGTCATTCCGCAGTATATCGGAGTGAGGCATGATGTTGCGGCGTCGTCAACCGAAAACCATAAAATTCCGCCTATTGGATTCGGCAGCCACGAACGTCCTTCGGCTATAAACCAGAAACCAGTCTGCTGTGTTGCCGTTGCGCGTTCATGTACATAACTTTTGCCTTCAAATTCAAATTCCATGGGACGCCAGCGATAAGGGCATTTGAATGCTCCCGCCCCAATATCTGTCGTCATATCCATTTTTGTGCCTTCGTAATGGTCGCGCATTGCAGTTTTCACATCTTCGAGAGATAATTTTTTGTCGGGTTTAATATAAAGAGGCATGCGATGCTTAAGATTATGACCAAGCGCATAGTCTTCGTATTCCCACATCGAGCTGTTTACCTGCTTGAAGAACGACCATACGCGGGCTTCGCAGGCGCGAGCCGCGCTGAAGTCAAGAGGCGCATAAACATCCGAAAAGCTGAATTCCGCATCTGTTCCGGTGAAATAGCCCGCCGTGCGAGCAAATGAAATCACATCTTCTGCATAAACATATTCTACTTCGGGATTAAAGATTTTATCAATATTTTTTGAAGATATTGAATTTTTCACTTTCCTGCCTTCGAGCGGGAAAGCCGTTATGCGCGCATGATTTGCATGTCCCGAAACATATCCATCGGGAATGCGGACAGCAACCCAAACGGCGCCTTTATCGCTTTTGCCTTTGCCAATCATTTCGAGTATCCACACTTCGTTCGGATCGCTGATTGAAAACGATTCGCCTTCGGATGCATAGCCGTAAGTATTCAAAAGCCCGCAAATGGTTTTAATGGCTTCGCGAGCGTTGCGCGAACGCTGCAAAGTAATGTATATCAGACTTCCGTAATCAATAATTCCGCTGCCTGCAAGCTCATGCCGTCCTCCGTAGGTTGTTTCGCCTATTGCAACCGCGTACTCGTTCATGTTGCCTATTACGCGAAAGGTTTCGGCAGCCTGTGCAATTTCGCCGAGATATTTATTTGTATCCCATTCATAAATTTTAAGCATCGAGCCTGCAGGATATTTTGCTGCCGCCCAAAAATACAGTTCACCGTATAAGACGTGAGAATCGGCGCTGTACGAAATAAACGTAGAACCTGTTGCAGATGCGCCTTTTGTTACTAAAAAATTTGTACATGCCTGCGTGTGGCTGTAACTTATCGACAAAATGACTGCGATAACGACTGTTGTAAGATTTCTTTTCATATTTTTGTTTTTTTAAGATACAAATTTACATAAAATTTATAATTATGTGCCGGTTAATAAAATTCATACGGTTGCTTCAGCATGAAAGCGACTGCAATTATAAACATGTTAACATGCTTAAAAATAATTTGTTTCCAGTCCGACTATACCGGTAAGCAAACTGTTTGCCAGGCGGCTTGCTCCTATTCTGAATAATCTGTTGTTCAGCCAGTCTTTGCCAAGCGTTGATTTCAATATGCTGTAATATACAAGAGCTTCTTCAGCAGTTGAAATTCCTCCCGAAGGCTTTATGCCGACAAGCCGTCCGCTTTGCGCCCTATAATCAATAATTGCCCGGCACATCACGCATACGGCTTCGGGAGTAGCGGCATCATAAAATTTCCCTGTGGATGTTTTTATAAAGTCGGCGCCGGCTTCCATTGCAAGCAGCGATGCAATTCGTATCGATTGCAAATCTTTAAGCGCGCCGGTTTCGAGAATAACCTTTACGTGTACATCGCCGACAGCTTTTTTTATCTGTTCGATTTCGCCGTAAACAAATTCATAATCTTTTTCCAGAAAGCGACCTACAGATATGACAATGTCAATTTCATCCGCTCCGTTTTCTATTGCCAAAAGGCTTTCTTTGATTTTTACATCGACAAAGGTCTGCGAAGCAGGAAATCCCGCCGTAACGGAAGCAATATTCACATTTTTGTCGGTAAGATTTTTACGTACCGTATTCACAAGCGCCGGGTAAACGCATATTGCCGCAACATTGGGCAAATTGTGATAAACGACGGAAAAATTGCTGACCTTTTCTGCCATTTTTTTTACCTGCGATATTGTATCGGCAGCATTCAGAGTTGTCAAATCAATGCTGTTGAAACATTGCTTCAAGTCTTCGGGATTAATGCTTTTTGCCGACTGTCTTGCTTCTTCTACTGTTGACGCTACCTGTCTTCCGTCAACTTCGATATCATATTTTTCTAAAAAATTTTTCATTAGTATTAATTTAATTATTCGTAATTTTTCAATTCATAAAAATACAGATTCTCACCCTTTTCGTGATATTCGGTATTTTCCGCTTCGATTCTAAACACGCAATACTGTTTTTCAGGTTTGCGTTGCGACAAATCTGCCTGAATTAGGTATCCTGTTATTGATAAATTATCACTTCCTTCGTATTCTTCTACAGGCTGTATCGAATTTATCGTAAGTTCCTGTTCATCCATAAAAACTTTAACTTTGAAATGCTCGGGCGCCACTGAAATATCGGCTTCTTTTTCCGCTTTTGATTTGTCTAAATACACTTCTTTCGAATATGAAAGGTATTTGCCCAAACTCATCGGACGCACATAAACCATTACGCCATTGTAACCGCCTTCTACTTTAAAAACATTTGTCCCGTAAAGCTCCAAACGATGATAACGGGGATTAATTACCAAATCCGTATCGGCAACTATATTCCATGCCCAAAACTCCAAACGCATATCTTTTTCGGGAACAGCATTGACTCTCGGATATTCTTTGGGACGCATGGCATAAATTGCCATATATCTTCCTTTTTTCACATTATTGATAGAATAGTAACCGTCTTTATCTGTATAAGTTTCGTATGCCGATGTAAAATCGGCATGAAATATTTCGACAATGCTACTGTCAATCGGGTTTCCATCGAAATCCGTAACCCGTCCCGATACTGTTATTGTGTTTTGAGAATAACATATATCACACAAGAAAATGTTTAGTGTAAAAACTAAAAAAAGTTTAATTTTCATATTTATTTAATTTTGTTGCAAAGGTAGCAAAAAAATCAATTGCAAGGCATTTCGTTGAGCGGGCATACTGAGAATCTTGACTTTTGTAAAAGATCAGCTATCTGCGGTTATGGAAATCAAGCCTTTCAGACTACCGGTTGTTTTGAATATTATATGTCAAAATCAAACCGCGCGAAGCACAGTATCGTTTTTTCGCCTGTTTTTTGATGTATATAAAAAGTGAGCGTCTTTTCAGACGCTCACTTTCCTGCAAAACATGTATTATTAATCTTATCAATAATTATCCGATAAATTAATAACAGAAACCGTTTATATAATTCCGTTTTAACGATTCGGACAAGTGTGTTTTGCACTGATTAAAAAAAACTAGCATACCTTTTCTATGTTCCACACAAATGCACGCGAGCCTTGCATTTGCGTTACTTCATCAAGACTGCGCAAATCGTTCAAAATTTTTCCTACTTTTTCATCTTCTACAATCGCAAGTATCGATGAATTCATAGATGGCCATGCATGAGTGCCGTAATGAGGTTCGCCATTAACGCTTCCGCGACCTTCGGTGAGCGCCCATCTTGTAAATCCGCGCACGTCGTTATCATCAAGTATATTTGATATTCTTTCGGTCAGAGCCTGATTGTATGATATAAATATTGCCTTCATTATTTTTCGATATTTTTAAAATTTAACTTACAGGATTATTCAAACGTCTGATTGAACGTTTAAGTTCTTCGATTTCCTGCTTTTCGTTTTCGCCGGTATTTTTCCTTCTAAAAGTTTTATTGCTTACCAGCAAAGCATATAAAACAGGTATTACCAGCAGTGTAAGCATGGTAGAGAATGTTAATCCTCCAACTATTGCTATACCCATTGGCTTCCATATTTCGGAACCTACGCCGCTGCTTATTGCAAGCGGTAACATGCCCAATATTGTTGTGAGCGAAGTCATAAGTACCGGACGCAAACGGCTTTTTCCCGCCATTACAACAGCTGTACGTATTTTATTACCACGCTCAACGAGCAGGTTGGTGTAATCGACCATCACAATACCGTTCTTGACAACGATGCCCACAAGCATAACTGCTCCCAGCATGGCAATAATACTGAGCGGCGTGCCGGTTAAGAACAGGGCAAGAAATACGCCTGTAAACGCAAACGGAATTGTAAACATAATAATAAACGGCATTTTAAACGACTCGAACTGCGTTGCCATAACTATATAAACAAGAATTACAATAAGCATCAGCAAAGTCAGCATATCCTGATTTGATTCCTGCTGGTCTTCTATTGTACCTCCGATTACAATATCCACGCCTTGCGGTTTTTCATAATTCTGTACAAGAGCCGATACATCTTTTACTACATCTCCGAGTGCAGCATCGGGCGCCAGAGATGCGTTAACGCTGACAAGCCGCCGCCGATTTTCGCGTTCAATTGCAGGAGCGGCAAATTCGTCGTTTACCGTTGCTACTTCGCCGAGTTTTATGCGCTGTCCCGAACTGTTGTACAGAGTGATGTTTCTTATATCGTCCATCGATTTGCGAAATTCTTCGGAATATCTGACAACAACATCATATTCATCTCCATCTTCGCGATATTTGCTTGCAATAAGCCCGTCGATTCTGTTTCGCACGGCAGCGGATGCCATAGCGCTTGTCATTCCGTAATATGCAAGTTTTGTCTTGTCAAACCGGACATTATATTCGGGTCGCATATCATCGCGCGACAGCTGTACATCTCTTGTTCCTTTTATTTCTTTTGATACTCTGTCTTTCAATTCCAGCGCAACGGTATTGGTTAAATCAATATCATTGCCGAATACTTTGAGCTGCACGTTGCTTGCTCCGCCCATTGAACCGCCGTTGTTGCCGCCGGGCGAAACCAGATACTGGCGAATTTCGGGGATTTTGTCAAAATCTTTTCTTAACGAGTCGGATATTTCAAAAATCGTTCGCTTGCGTTCGGTAGAACGCGGCATGCGCATCATTAAATTGATTATATGAGAACCTGACGACTGCATTGCCGCAAATGCATTAGAACCTGAAGTTGTGCCTGCTCTTGCCGACAAAATATGTACTTCGGGATATTTTTCGGCAACTATTCCTTCTATTTTACGCGAAATTTTTGCCGTATATTCTACACTTACATTCTGTTCCAGCTGCACTGTTGCCGAAATTACTCCATTATCGGATGTAGGGAAAAATTCTATAGGAACAACCGACAGTAAAAACAGTGAAGACAAAAATATTGTAAATGTTATCACCAGCACTGATATTCGATGCCATACAGCCCATGTAAGAAGCTTTGCATAAAAAATATCAATGACGTTAAGAAATTTGTCGATGGGCTTGTAAATAATCCCCATTCCCTTATAATTGTGAGCGCCGCCTTCGAGTTTAAGCATGTATGCCGAAAGCATTGGAGTAACAGAAATGGCAACCGCCGTAGAAACGCAAACCACTATTGTTACTATCCAGCCCAGCTCGCGGAACATAATTCCCATCATTCCCGATATCAGCGTAAGCGGAAGGAATACGGCAACAATTACAAGCGTAGTAACGATTACCGAAATCCAAACTTCGTTTGTTGCGTACACTGCCGCTTCCTTGGGAGTGCTTCCCCGCTCTATATGCGTTGTTATATTTTCCAAAACTACAATAGCATCATCAACAACCATACCTATTGCGATTGACAGCGAACTGAGCGAAATTATATTAAGAGTGCTTCCGGTAGCATACAGATAAATAAATGCCGTAATAAGCGATATGGGAATGGTTAAGCAAATTATGAATGTTGCCCGCCAGCGTCCCAAGAATGCCATTACCACAAGAATAACAAAGATAAATGCATACATTACCGTTTCGGTTAGCGATGATATGCTGTCCTTGATGGATTCGGAACCATCCATTACAATATCAATATTGATATCCTTAGGTAAGGATTCCTGTATTTGCGGCAAAAGTTTGAAAATCTGGTTTACTATATTAACCGTATTTGCTCCCGACTGTTTTTGAACCATCGCAATAATTCCCTTTTTACCGTTGATACGCGAATCCATTGTTGCTTTTTCGAGCGTATCCTTAACTGTAGCGATTTCACTGAGTAAAACGGTTTTACCATCGCGACTGTAAACTACAATATTTTTCAACTCATCGCTGCTTTTAAATTCGCCATCTGCTTTCAGGTTGAAAGTATTATTTCCTATATCGATAGTTCCGCTGGGAATATTTATGTTTTCGTTTGCAATTATGCTTCCTATTTGCTCAATCGAAAGGTTATACGCATCGATTTTGTTCGGATCTACATTTATCTGTATTTCACGTTCGGGAACACCCATAAGGCTTACTGCGCCTACTCCGTCAATACGGTTTAGCGTATTGACAAGCCTGTCGTCGAGGATTTTATTGAGTGCCGCATAGCTTTCTTCGGCAGTTGCCGTTAACACCATCACAGGCATCATTGAACTGCTGAATTTGAATATCGTAGGATATGTAACTTCATCGGGAAGATAATCCCGCACGCGGCTTACAACATCCCTCACATCGTTTACCGCTTCGTTGAGGTCGCATCCCCATTCCATTTCCAGCGTAACCATCGATACGTTGTCGCGCGATGTTGATGTAAGTTTTTTGAGGTTATTAACCGTATTCAAATTATCTTCGAGTATGCGGGTAATATTTGTCTCAATATCGGCTGCATTTGCTCCCGAATACGCCGTTATGACGCTTACGTACGGAATATCCATTTCGGGATACTGGTCGATAGACAAATTATTGAGCGAAAATAATCCTAATGTTATTACACCTATAAAAATCAACATTGTTGATATAGGTTTTTTTACCGCTGTTTGATATATTTTCATTTTTCTTTCTTTTATTTCGTTTTTTTTGTTGCCATTACCCCTGCCTGTCTGATTTTATTATCCGTATTTTGAATATCAGGCAGATTCTTTTAATTAACAACAGTTTATCATTATCAATCGTTTTTAACTGTTACTGCTTTTCCATCATCAAGTCGCGACAGGCTGGTTATGGCAACTTCCTCGCCAACATTCACTCCCGACAGTATTTCACACATGCCTCCGTTTTGAGTTCCAAGAGCAACTACACGACGTTCCGCAATACCGTTTTTAATTACAAAAGCAAATTTTTCGTTTGTACCTATCTGTTTTTGAACAGCAACGTCAGGAATCATAACTCCTTCTTTTTTGCCGAAGTTGAGAATTACCCTGCCGAACATTCCGGGACGAACGCGCTCGTCGCGATTTGCAAGTTTAACTTCTACTGTAAATGTTCGCGTTGTTGCCGTCAGAGTCGGATATATAAGGCTTATTTCGCCTTTGAAAATTTCGTCGCCGTAAACATCAAGCTTAACATCGGACTGCAACCCTTTTTTTACCTGCGTGTAATACTGTTCCGAAACGTTTATCAAAAGCTTGACCGGAGTAATCTGTTCTATTACAAGTACCGGTCTTGCTGCATTGTACATATCGCCATCGTCATAATTTCGAACTGTTATTACTCCGCTTATCGGCGCCGACAGTTGAGTGTTTTCGAGCAAGTTGTTGTAGGATGTAACCTGCAAATCCAGAGCCATTTTTGCGGCATCCCAGTTAGCCTTGCTTACTCCTCCTATTTTATACAGTTCGTCAACACGTTCAAAATCTTTTTTGCTGTTTTCGATTTGCAGTTCGAGCTGAGCAAGATTTGTCGCATCCATTTGCACAAGTTTTTGTCCTTTTACAACATGATCGCCTATTTCGACAAGTATTTTACTTATGCGCACAGGTGCGTTTGGCGCAATATTGTTTGTCTTTTCCGATTCAACCGTTGCCGAAAATTCCTGTATCCGATCGATAATTTGACTGTGTGCAACAGCTGTTTTAACCAGTATTTTTGTGTCGACAGGTTTAGTTGTTTCTGTGTTTTTTTTGTCGCTTTGGCTGCATGAAATCATCATTCCCAAAGTTAACAGCAGAATAGTGTTTTTTACTAACTTTTTCATTTTATAATATATTATTTTATTATTTTCTACAAATTTATTATTCATAACATTTAAAGTATGGGGTTATTCGGCAACTGTTTCGCGTCCGAGAGTTTTGTACAGGTCGGCTTTTGCCGTAAGATAATTGTATATCGACTGATTATATACAAGTTCTGCCTGCGTAAGAGCGATTTCACTGTCGTTGACTTCAAGAATCGTTCCGGCGCCTACCTCATAACGCTTTACGGCGATTGTTCTGCCTTTTTCCGCCTGATTTATACTTTCCCTGTCGGACATTACCTGTTCGACGCTTGCCGACATGCTGTTCAGATAACTCTGCACAAGCATGCTCAACTGACGTTCGGTATTCAGACGGGTGTATTCCATTTGTTGAATCTGTATCTTTATCTGTTTTGTTTTTTTGCCTGTTGTGGCATTAAACAAAGGAATGTTCAAATTCAGTCCGAGTGTTGAATACGGAAACCACTTGTAATGAAAAATCCTGAAATCGTTGTTCAGCGATGTGTACATATATCCGAACGATGCCGAAAGCGTAGGAAGATAATTTGTACGCTGAATGCTTAACTGCTTTTTCAACATTTCGGTATTCAAACCCAATTGCTTAATGTCGCTGTTTTGCTCAAGATTTGAAGCGCTTGCCTGAATCTGCCGAGTAAACATTCCGCGTTCATGATCTTTCAGACTGCCTTCTATTGCAATTTCCGTATCCGGGTCTATTCCCATCAGAACTTTAAGCTGCAGCATGGCTAAATTAATGCCGTTTGCAGCGCTTACAACATTCGGCTTTATGGAACGCATCTGCACTTCGGCGCGTATTTTGTCATATTCGCTTACCAAGCCCTGTTTGTATTTGGCATCTATGTTTTTATAATTTTCTTCGGCATTCTTGTAGCTTTTTTCAAGAACAACATGACTGTCCTGAGCCAAAAGCAACTGGTAATACGCTTTTGCAACCTGATTTATTAAGTCCAGGCGCGATGCATTAGCTTTTTCTTTTGCCAGCTCGATATCGGTTTTGGTAATATTAATGGTTTTGTATAGCGACGGAGCAAATACAGGCAGGCTTATTTGAATTCCTCCGGAATAGCTGTTGTCGCTGCCCACCTGAATTTCCTGCGACTGTCCGCCGAAATCCATAACCATTGTCTGCTTTTTGATAGCTCGCGAATATGTTGCTACGGCGCTTATCTGAGGAAACAATTCTGCATAGATTTCCTTATTTGCCGTTTTTTTCAATTCGATATCCTTGTCGGCAATCCTGATTACGGGATTTTCGCTTTGAGCAATTTCCAATGCCTGTTTTAATGTGATTTTCAATATGCTGTCGTTTGTGCCCGGTGAATTCTGAGCGTAAACGTTTGCCGATACTGTAAAACCAAGCATTAGTACTAAAATTTTCTTTGTTGTTGAAATATTTCTCATTATTTATTATTTTAACTCTTTAATTTATAAATTCATTTTATTTGGAGCAATTAGCCCTGTAATTATGAAAACAATTTAACATGGAAAATATTTTAAATTGTACGTTAATTTTATATGTATGCATTATTTTCCAATACAAAATTTTCTATTTCCCTTAATCCTTTTTCCGTTGAAATTCCTCTGCAAAAACTGATAATAATAGTTTTGAAAATTTCACGCGGATGAAACTGCTGTAAAGTTTTCATACCGTCGAGTCCTTCGATTTGGGCAAAAAATAAGGTTGAAACCAAATCAAGATTTAAATCGTTTCGTACAGTTTGCTGTTCTACGCCTTTTTCAAGATGCTGTACCATAAACGATAAATACATCTCTGTGTATTCCCTGTGCTTTGCTGCCACTTTGGGATAAAACTTTTTCAAATCAATAGAAAAAGATGCGTTTGCCTTAACCGATATTTCGTTTTTAGTTTCTTCGGCTACATATTTCAGAATATTCAAAATGCCGATAATGCAACTTGGCGTTGTGTCAATAATTTGTTTAGCAATATCGCGATGCTTAATCCACATGCCTTCGAGCAGCTTTTCGAGCAAATCCTCTTTATTGGCAAACATTTCATACAATGTACGCTTTGATATTCCTGCTTCTGCTGCAATTTCATCCATTGTTACCGAGCGTATCCCGCGTTGCAGAAACAGACTGCGTGCTATGTTTATAATTTTATTGTACATTTATATCTGTTTATTACTTATTTTTTATTTACTGTTTTGTTATTCGGGTGCAAAAGTACATAAAACTTTCAAAACTGCAAAAGTTTTTGAAGTTTTAATGTAAATTAACGATAAACGCTATTTCAGATGGTACGGCAAAGAATGTTTTTCTTTTTATTTTCAAGCTTTTAGACGGTTTATTCAAATAGTCAAATTGCCGGTTCCGAATTCTTTAACGTGCAGATACAGTAGTACGCAAATTCAAGTGGTAAATGCAACTGAAGTAAGGAAAATGCCTTAATTTAGTTGTTGCAATGAATCAAAAAACATTTGATACTTGAGCTTGCGTAAGAAAATTTAATGCGAAATATTGCTATATATTATATATATTGTATATATTTGCAAAAAATTTATGATTATGGGAAATCCTCAAAAAAAACGGAAATTGATTGACATATCCGACCGTACAGGAAAAATACTCGGAATGATGGCTGTTCAAAACAATATGAGTTTCAAAACTTATATAGAAACATTACTGGACGATAAGGCGAACGAAATAGTTCAGGATGAATTAATTACATGGAAAGCCAAAAATAATCACAAGCAAAAAAACAAATTATAAAAATGGTAAAATACAAAGGGCTTACTGCCGAACAGGTAACAGAAAGCAAAAAACTGCACGGTGAAAATATTATCACGCCGCCCAAGCGAACTTCATTATGGAAATTATTTTTTGAAAAATTTGACGACCCTATTATTAAAATTCTTTTGGTTGCAGCCGTTTTATCGTTTGCAACATCGTTTTTTACTAAAGAATTTATAGAAACAATAGGAATCGTATGTGCAATAATTTTGGCTACAGGCGTGGCTTTCTGGTTTGAAACGGATGCAAAGAAACGATTTGACATTCTCAATAAAGTTAATGATAATGTCTTGGTGAAAGTGATTCGCGACAGCGAAATTTACGAAGTTCCAAAGCAAGATATTGTCGTAGGAGATATTGTTTTAATTGAACTCGGCGAAGAAATTCCTGCCGACGGCGAGCTGCTCGAATCAATATCGCTCACGATAAACGAATCGACTCTTACGGGCGAACCATCGATAACAAAAACAACAGATAAGAAAGATTTCGATACCGATGCAACATATCCGTCGAACATGCTGATGCGAGGCACAACTGTTATCGAAGGGCGCGGAGTGATGCGGATAAAGGCTGTCGGCGACAATACCGAATACGGTCGGGTTGCACAGCAGTCAACCATCGAAAGCAATGAAAAAACGCCCTTAAATCTGCAATTATCGCGTCTTTCATCATTTATAGGTCGTGCCGGGATGATTCTTGCAGGTATGATTTTTGTGATAATGGTTTTGAAGGGCTTAATAAACGGCAGCATGCTAAATGCCACATGGATAGATAATATTCAGCAAATATTGAATTATTTCATGATTTCGGTTGTGATAATTGTGATGGCAGTTCCTGAAGGTTTGCCTATGAGTATTTCGTTGAGCCTTGCCATGAGCATGCGCAAAATGCTGAAAACTAATAATCTTGTCCGCAAAATGCATGCCTGCGAAACAATGGGCGCGGTAACCGTCATTTGTACAGACAAAACGGGAACTCTCACGCAAAATCAAATGAATGTCAATTCAATTCTTACCTATGACAGCGATGTTGAAAAATCTGTAATTGAAGATTTGGTTGCAATAAATTCTACGGTATTTCTTGATAAGGATGGAAAAGTAATGGGTAATCCTACAGAAGGAGCATTGCTGTTGTGGCTGAAAGACAGAGGCAAAGATTATATGGACTTGCGAAACAGCGTAAAAATTATCGACCAGATTCCATTTTCGACTGAACGCAAATATATGGCAACGCTTGCAGAATATCCCGGCGGCGAACGGCGTTTTTACATCAAAGGCGCGCCGGAAATCGTACGGGCAATGTGCATAGCCAACGCTAACGATGAAATCATGTCAGAACAGTTACGCGATTTTCAGAATAAGGCTATGCGTACGCTTGGCTTTGCTTATTGCATTTGCGATGCAAATACCGCACCGGACGCAATCAACAGCGATTCATTGCAATTCATTGGCATAGCGGCGATTGCCGATCCTGTCCGCGCAGATGTTCCCGATGCCGTAAAAAGCTGTTTGAACGCAGGTATTAAAATAAAAATAATTACCGGCGATACGCCTGCTACCGCTTGCGAAATCGCACGGCAAATAGGACTTTGGAACAATGAGACCGATACTGACGTAAATAAAATTACAGGCGTTGAATTTGCAGAAAAAACGGATGAAGAGCTTTTGGAAATTATCGACGGCTTGAAAATAATGTCGCGGGCTCGCCCGATGGACAAACAGCGTCTGGTTCGGCTTTTGCAGCAGCGAAACGAAGTTGTCGCCGTTACGGGCGATGGCACTAATGATGCTCCCGCGCTTAATTTTGCACATGTAGGATTATCCATGGGATCGGGAACATCGGTTGCAAAAGAAGCAAGCGATATTACTCTGCTCGACGATTCGTTCAACAGTATTGCAACCGCCGTACTTTGGGGACGATCGCTGTATCGAAACATTCAGCGATTTATAATGTTTCAGCTTACCATAAACTTCGTTGCCATTGTAATTGTATTTTTCGGCGCTGTTTTTGGAAGCAAATTGCCTCTCACAATTACTCAAATGCTGTGGATAAATCTTATAATGGATACGCTTGCAGCCATGGCATTTGCCGCCCTGCCTCCAAATCCCAACGTAATGAAAGAAAAACCTCGAAAGAAGAGCGATTTTATAATAACGCCTGCGATGACTTATTCCATCTTGTTGACAGGAATAGTATTTGTCGGCATTTTGATGGCTATGCTGTTTATCTGGGGAAACGAGATATCGACTTACAATCTTTCGGTGCTGTTTACTGTATTTGTCATGCTGCAATTCTGGAACATGTTCAATGTGAAAGCATTTGCAAGCGGTAAATCAGCATTTGCAATGCTGAAAAAAAGCAAGGCGTTTTTGTTGATCGCTGCTTGTATTTTTGCAGGACAGATTTTTATTGTAGAATTTGGAGGAAAAGTTTTTCAAACAGAACCACTGCACATCTGCGACTGGCTTAAAATCACAGGATACACGGCTCTTATACTGGTTTTTGGAGAAATATTTCGACTGTTTACACGAAAAAAATTTAAGTAGTTGCTTCTTAAAAAGTCACAAATCATTTATTAATAAATAATTATAAACGAAAATCTGATGAAAAAATTGCAGGGTTTTAATCAATACAAGCATAAAACTTTGTAAATATTAAAAAATCTTATTTCCTCTTCTTTTGTCTTGATACAAAAGAAGCAAAAAATCAAGGCGAGCGTTGCCTTCGGCGAACTCGTAAACTCGGTTCTCGGCGACCCGCTAACGGAATTAATGTCTCGCTGCGCTTGACGGAATTCCATCTTAACGACCTCTTCGCCGAGTGGGTTCCCCGCCTGCGAAGTCTATGCCGCTTTTATTTGCTAATCAACTTCTGTTCTCACATACAGGTAAATCTTTCAACTGACCAACATGCAGAAAAATTAATAGCACGTAGAGCAGGCGGCGTTCCCACAAGTCACAGTCGTAAATCGGAGCTACCGTATAGCGTCGGCTGCTCTTGACCTTTTGGTTAATTTGCATCAAGGCAAATTAACAGAAAAAACATCTTTATTATCTCTTATCTCTGAAAAATATACTTGTTAAAGAACGACTAAATAAACAGTCAACTTGTTAAAGACAAATTTGAGCAGATGACGGAAGTGTTGTTAAAACGCGAATAACTCTGTACTAAACAGAATAACAGTTGCATTGGCTACTTGAATCTGCCCTTTCCTCAAAAAGATTATCCCTTTTCAGTAAAACCATTAACCTTTTTATCCAAAAGGGATAACCTTTTCTGATATGTTCTCCATGTATTTTAAAATTTAAGATTGAGTAGCAAATATGATACCGATTATTTATTTTTAAGGAGCAACTAAGTAAATATAACTGTTTTTTAGTCGCAGAGCAAACTGTGCTTTGCGACTTTCGGCAATAATTTCGCAGCATGATTTGAAAAGCAATGACAGAATTTCTGACGTAAATAAAAAACTTTCCATCAAATAAAATATTTTTCACGCTCAATTGTTATTATCAATAGATAGCATAAACAAATTAAATCATACGAAAATGTTATATTATTGTATAATTGGCGCAGTAATTGCGCTCTGGTTGACAGGCATTGTCTGTCGGCATATTCGTGGACGAAGAAAAATGATACGTGTAATTGAAGATAATTGCACAGGTTGCACAAAATGCCTGAAAATATGCAGGCGTAACGTTTTGGAAGCGGTAAAAGATGAAAACGGCACGCATATTGCCGTAAAAAATCCATATAACTGCACCGCTTGCAGCAACTGCGTGAAAGCCTGTAAATTTAAGGCGCTCGAATTATATTCACTGCGGAATAGAAAGGATGATTGACAGATTTATGTGCTTTTTGTTTTTGCCTTTATCTGTTCAAATCCTTTTCCGAAAACTCCCATAACCGATGCTACGGTTATAAATGCATTTTTATCAATTTCTTTTATAAGTCTGTACAGTTCATTGGTTTGGTATTTCTTCAATACAACCAGCAAAACTTTGTTTTCTTCTTTGGTAAACCATCCTGTTGAGTTCATCACCGATACGCCACGATGTAATTCAACGCTTATCCTGTCGGCTATTTCTTCGTATTTTTTTGAAAATATGAATATCTGTACCGACTGTTTGGATCCCGACAGCAAAAAATCAAGCGTGCTGCTCATTACTGCAATAAGGATATAGCCGTACATTACTTTTACAAAGTCGTGCGAAACAAAAAACGACGATGCTATTATCACCAAATCGATGTACAATATTATTCGTCCGGGCGTAACATTACGGTACTTATTAATCAGCAAGGCTACAATATCGGTACCTCCGGTGCTTCCGCCCTGTGCAAACGTGATTGCTATACCCGCTCCCGAAAAAATTCCTCCCATAATAGCGCACATGAGAGGACCGTTGTCTTCGTGAAATTTTCTTACAAAGTCTGTTCCTGTCGGTATGCTTGCTATAACTTCAGGAATAACTTGAAAAAAAACAGTAACGATAACAGTTGCAATTATTGTTTTAACAGCAAAATTTTTACCGAGTACTTTTATTGATACCGCCAATAGAAAGGCGTTTAATATGAAATATGTATAACCTATCGGGAAGCCTGTCAAATAATAGATAATCGCGCCAACGCCGCTTACTCCTCCTCCGACAATCTGGTTGGGAATAAGAAATACTACCCAGCCTGTTACATACAAAAGCAAGCCAAGCGTTATCAGAAAATAAGTTTTTGTATATGTCAAAACTTGATTCATAATCTTAATTCTGATGTTTTGTATATAAAATGTTTATAATCAGCAATCAATATCTCGGTTTGGCATAAGTAATAATCAATCGCGGCGGCTGCGAACTCGACGAGCCTTTAAGCAGTGTTTGATATAAGTATGCCTGATCTTCAACATAAGAATATGTTGTTGTTCCATAATATGATGTACTTGTTATTTGCGTATATGGCGAAACATACAGTATTATCGAATTTGATTTTTCGATGTTTTTAACTGCGCTTGTGAAGTCATAAGTTATTTTCATCGAGTATTTGTACAGTGTTTTGTTCAGCGTTCCTCCAAACAAAGTGGAATTAAGTTCGGTAATGGATGTAATATGCGGATACGAAACCGTTGCCGTGTCGGATGTTTTTTGTATTGTGCGGTAAAACAATCCTATCGGCGTAGCCAGCCTGTCCGGTTCATATCCCGAAAAACGCTCAACGTCAAATTCAAGCATAACACGCGATATTGCCAGTTGTTCGGCTGTCAGATTTTTTTCAGCAAGCCAGTCTTGTATAAAGGTTTTTCTTAATTTCATCATTGGCGTAACGCCGAACAGTCCTTGTATATACAAAGTACTGTCTAAGTCTAACGTACGCGAAGTATCGTTCAGCGATGCCGTATTTACTTTCAGCGGATGTGTTGCTGTTGTATAGTCGTGCTGTACGGCTGTAAACGATGACATGTATCCTGCACTGTAGTGCCAGTAATTTACCGTAGTATCTTTGCCGTCGTGTTTATAATATACCGACAAACCTATGGTAGTGGTACTTAGCTGGATTCTGTTCATTCTGCCTGTAATTCCGGAAGTCGCATCATCCGATGTAATATAAAATCCTTTGAAATATTCGTAAAACAAACTTATCGAATCGTATATCATTGCATTGCCTGGCGCCGCAACAAGTTTTTCGCCGACAGAATTATCAAGATTTATTTTAATAGTATCTGCAGTGTCCCATCTGTCTTTTGGCGTTCGAATATATTGCTTTGTTGCCACAGGAACAGGATTTATCATTGAATTTATATCTACTGTCGGATAATATACCGAATCGTAATAAATTTGTTTGCTTAATTCGTAAACTTTTAATGTCTGGTTGTATGAATCTTCGCCTGTGCGGTTGTCAACAATCATTTGCAAAACAACAGAATCGACAGTCGGCGCTGTTCCAAAGCTTATACTGTCGGCTGTAGGCGCTATCTGAAAAGCCATGCCTGCCGTTGTAGTTCCAAAAACAGGATCGTAATAACTGCCGAACGAGTTGTATTGAAGATTTATTGTCATTACCGAGTCAAGAGTTACATTATACACCGAAGGAAAGAGCGTGTCGGTTACAAGCGTAAACTGTTCGTCGTCAGGAACAATATCAATACCGATAGTTTTATCTACATTGGTGCAGGATGCAAAGAACAGTATCAATGTAGAAAAAGATAAAATTTTTGATTTTGTAATAAATTTTTTAATCATGTTTTTGTAATAATTTTTCATAAAAATTTGCATAATTTTGAGTATTGTCTTTTATATCCTGATATTCGAGTATCAGTTTTTCATTTTCTCTTTCTCTTATATAGTCATTAATCCTCTTGCCGATTTTTTTTGTACCGAAAATAATTCCGTCCGAATAGTCAACAGCAAATTTTACCAAATGCTCATAATCAGGTTTTTCCATTAATGTTTCAATGTGTTTTGATTTGATGTTTTTGCTGATTAATTTTCTATCCAGGGCATCGCTGAATATTCCTTCAAATTTGTCGTTATACAGAGATAAAATGATTTTTGAACTTTTAATAATATCGTCTTTATAGGCAATTTTTAAAAACAGAGGCACCATGTATGTAAACCATCCGTGGCAATGAATAATATCCGGAATCCATTGCAGTTTTTTTACGGTTTCAAGCACGCCGCGAGCATAAAATATAGCTCGTTCGTCATTATCGGCAAATGGAATTCCGGCATCGTCGGTAAATAAATATTTTCTGCGAAAAAAATCCTCATTGTCAATAAAATAAACTTGCATTCTGGCTGCCGAAATAGATGCAACTTTGATTAAAAGAGGATGATCGTTGTCGTCTATTATAAGGTTTATTCCCGACAGTCTGATTACTTCGTGTAATTGATGACGGCGGTCGTTTATACAACCGTAATGAGGAACAAAAGTTCTTATTTCATTACCCATTTCCTGTATTGTCTGAGGTAATTGCCTGCAAATGGTAGAAATGTCATTTTCAGGTAAATACGGCGCAATTTCCGAACAAACAAATAAAATTTTTGCGTTTTTCATCTAAATATTTATTATTTGTATCAGTTTATGATACAGACTGCAAATGTAGTAATTTTTTGCCACATGCGAAATATCACTGTAAAATAACAATGTTAATATTATTTATTTTGTCGAAAAAATATTGAAATCGCATTACATGTGTATTGATAAAATTTACACTGCGGATACCAAAAACATAGTCCGTCTATTTATTTTTACTGTTGCTGTGCTTTATAATATGCTGATAATTAACAGTTGTATCAAACAATAAATAAATTTGTAAAGATGATGTTTTCAAGTTAATTTCAGATGTAATTTTATATCTACAGACGCTGATATTTTTTGAGTTCCTTTTTGTTAAATCATGTTGAAAATGTTAATAAATGCAATTTTATTTGAAATTTTGCATTTTAAACGCGTACTTATTGAATAAGTTTATATCTTTGATGAAAAATATTATACAAACAACAGTATTATTATGAAACGTAGAAATTTTCTAAAAGCTCTTGCACTGGGCAGCGCTGCAAGTATGATACAATGGAAAACAGGTAAACTGTTTGCTGCCTTGCCAACAACTCCTGCACAACTTAATGATTTGGTTGCTGTTATGGGCGGCGAACCTGCTCAGCTTTATGCAAAGGCAATTGAATCGATGGGAGGAATCGGCAGATTTGTGAAAAAAGGACAAAGTGTTGTTATCAAGCCAAATATCGGCTGGAACAAAGCTCCTGAGCTGGCTGCCGACACAAATCCTTTGCTGGTATCGGCTCTTATTAAGGACTGTTTTTCGGCGGGTGCATCCGAAGTTGCGGTTTTTGACCACACATGCGATGAATGGCGATCCTGTTACAAAACGAGCGGAATTGAAGATGCGGTAAAAGCCGCAGGCGGAAAAATGCTGTTTGCCCACGAGGAAAAATATTACCGCGAAGTGTCGCTTCCAAGAGGAAAGCGTCTGAAAACGGTGAAAGTACACGAAGCCATTTTAGACTATGATGTATGGCTTAATGTTCCCATATTGAAAAATCACGGCGGAGCCAGGATGACTATTGCCATGAAAAACAGTATGGGAGTAGTATGGGATCGCCGTTACTGGCATTCAAACGACTTGCAGCAATGTATTGCCGATTTTGCAACACTGAATAAAAAGCCTGCGCTTAATATCGTTGATGCATACAGAATCATGACGCAAAACGGTCCGCAGGGCAAAGGCGCTAACGATGTGCAGCTGGCAAAAGCAATATTCATGTCAATCGACCCTGTAGCCGTTGATACTGCTGCTGTTGCATTTTTCAGCCAGTACAGGGAAATGACAATAAATGACGCAAGTCATATAAAATTGGGCGAAGAATTAAATGTTGGCACTACAAAAATTAATGAATTGAAAGTAGAACGTATAAGACTGTAAACAACTGATGATTTTCATCATATAATTTCCAAAATATAAACAATATAATTTTTTGACAGATGTATAAATTTCTGCGTGGCTTTCGTATTGTTTTTGCAATACTGTTTTTGATTGTTATTACTTTTGTATTTGCAGACATCGGAGATAAGGCGGCTTCGCTTTTCAAGGGCATTATAAAACTGCAGTTCGTGCCTGCCTTATTTGGCGCATTAACAGGACTTGCCGGAGTTTTTATCATATTGATAGTCATTACGCTTTTGTTCGGACGTATTTACTGTTCGTTTCTCTGCCCCGCAGGGATTTTTCAGGATGCTGTAAGCTTTATTGCCAATATTTTTAAGAGCAGGAAAAAACGACTTTACAAGTATGCAAAGCCGCATCGCATGTTGCGGTACGTAGTAATGACGCTGACTGTTGCACTGCTGCTGGCAGGAAGCACAACGCTGCTGTTGAAATTAGACCCGTACAGTAATTACGGTCGTATTTCCGAAAATGTATTCCGTCCCGTAATAATAAGTGCCAACAATATGGGAGTGTCATTATTTCCCGATACGTTTTATTATATGAATTACCAAACGTTTACATTCGGAAGCGTCATTTTCAGCGTATTGGTTCTTATTATACTGACGGTGATGAGCGCGTCGCGTGGACGCTTATACTGCAATACAGTCTGTCCTGTCGGTTCGTTTCTGGGTTTAATATCGAAATATTCCGTTTTCCGCATTGCCATAGAAAAAACAAAGTGTACGCATTGTCGCTTATGCGAACTTGCCTGCAAATCACAGTGCGTAAACGCTAAAAACGAACAAATCGACAGTTCGCGCTGCGTGCAGTGTTATAACTGTACTGTATCGTGCAGGCACAATGCGATAGGATTTCAATTTGCATACGGAAAAAAAGCAAACGACAGGCAACCTGTCGATGCTGGCAGGCGCAAAGCATTCATTACTTCGGCAGGAATATTGAGCGCAGCATTGGTTACAAAAATATTCGCTCCCAAACTCAGAGCGGCAACTGAAAATACAAAAGCCATTGCGCCTCCCGGAGCAACAAGCATCGACCATTTGAAACAGTACTGTACAGCCTGTCATGCATGCATAGCAAAATGTCCGTCGCGGGTATTGCGTCCGGCTTCTACCGAATACGGTCTTGATGGTTTTATGCTTCCGCTGATGGATTACCGAAACGGCTATTGCAATTACGACTGCACCGAATGCACAGGCGTTTGTCCTAATCATGCACTGATTGCGAAAAAGCCCGAGGAAAAGAAAACAATACAGATAGGAATAGCCAACTTCGTTAAGGAAAACTGTATAGTCGTGTTAGATGGCACCGATTGTGGTGCGTGTGATGAGCATTGTCCGACAAAGGCGGTTCACATGGTATCGTTTCGCGATGGCTTGCTGATTCCCGAAGTTAATGCGAGCTTATGTGTAGGCTGCGGAGGATGCGAATACATATGTCCGGGACGACCGACAAAGGCAATTTTTGTAATCGGCAATAAAGTTCATCAATCCGCTACTTTGCCCGAACAGCAAAAGCAGGAAGAAAAAACAGTTACGGATTTCGGATTTTAAGGCACTGATTTTACCGTCTTCTCAAAATGTATATAAATTTTGATGGAACGATTACGCAGCTTGAACTGAATAATTAAGGGCTTTCAGCTTGTGTTCGATTTATATACAGTTAATTTTATTACGAAATTTTCATTACCTTTGCTGCAAATAATATTTAATTTTCCTGTTATGGTAAACAAACTGATACTGGGGGATAATCTCGAAATACTCAAAACGCTTGAAGCGGTAAGCGTTGATTTAATTTATCTCGACCCGCCGTTTTTCTCAAACCGCAATTACGAAGTGATTTGGGGCGACGAAGGCGAAGTGCGAAGTTTTAAAGACCGCTGGGCAGGCGGAATGGAACATTATATTGCATGGCTCAAAGAGCGCGTCGAGCAAATGCATCGCATTTTGAAGCCGACAGGAAGTATATTTTTGCATTGTGATTATCATGCTAATGCTTATATTCGTTGCGAAATTCTGGATAGAATTTTTGGTGATAATAATTTCAGGAATGAAATTATCTGGCAACGAACACGCAACCCCAAAGGTTCGCAGTTTGAAAAAAGAAATTTGGGAATTGCTACCGATACAATTTTCTGGTATTCCAAAACAGAAAATTATTACTTTAATGAAGAAGCGGCACGGGAGCAGCTTCAAAATGGTGAATTAGCAAAAAAATACCCTGATTTCGATGAAAGCGGGCGTTATTATTCAGGTCCGGTAATTCGCGGCGCCTCAATGGGCGAAAGGCCGAATTTAGTGTATGAATACAAAGGTTTTACGCCTGAAATTTATGGATGGCGGATGACAAGAGAAAAATTAATTAAACTGGATATGGCAGGCGATTTGGGATGGTCGTCCAACGGAAAGCCTTTTCGCAAACTTCGCCCCGAAAACGATAAAGGTAATCCGATTTATAATTTTTGGAATGATATAAACCGTTTATATTCCGGTTCGCCTGAAAATATTGGTTACCCTACGCAAAAACCCGAAAAACTTTTGAAAAGAATAATTATTATGGCTTCAAGCGAAAAAGATATCATCCTCGATCCTTTTATGGGCGGCGGTACAACCGTTGCTGTAGCCGACAAACTCAATCGTCAATGGATAGGCGTCGACCAATCGGTACAGGCAATTAAAGTAACGGAATTGCGACTGGACAAACAGCGCGATTTATTCAGCGCTCCATTTACGGTTCAGCTTCATAAATACGATTACGACACGCTCCGCTACAAAAACGCTTTTGAATTTGAAAACTGGATTGTGCAACAGTTCGGTGGTACAGGTAATACAAAACAACGCAATGATTTAGGTTTAGACGGACGAATGTCCGACAATACTCCGATTCAGGTAAAACGCAGCGATAATATCGGGCGCAACGTAATCGATAATTTCAAATCTGCTTTGGAGCGTTACGATGAAAAGTTGTATGCAAAAAATATTTCCGAAGGAAAGCCTGCGGGCTACATTATCGCTTTTTCGTTTGGACGTGGCGCAGTTGAAGAAGTTGCGCGTTTGAAACTGAAAAGCAATATAATAATCAATTTGGTAAAAGTTGAAGACATTGTGCCAATAGCGAAGAAGCCGACACTGAATATTAAAATCACAAAATCCGTCCGTACCGAAAAGGGAATTTGGGAAATTGAATTTGCCGCTACAGGCACAAGCGAAGCGGGAATAGAATTTTACAGCTGGGATTTTGACCATAATTCCGAAAAAGGATTTAAGGCAAGCGTCATGATTGACAGAGACGGACGGCAAATCGCCAAATTCAGGGCAGGACTTCACACTGTAGCCGCAAAAGTTATAGATAATGATGGTTTGGAAAGTGTTGAAACTGTCAAATTAAAAGTTAACGGAATAGTGGAAAGAGCGGTTTAATCAGTTTTGTAAAATCCGATTTTCTGATCAACTGTTATCTGTTTGGAGCTGATTTATACATCTTTGTAAACTTGTTTGCCAGTGAGGAACAGCAACGTGATATGAGGTTTTTATTTTTTTCGTATCAAGCAAGCTGCATTGAGGACGTTGTGCTGCAGTTGGATATTCGGCTGTTGATATGGCTTCGACAGTACAGTTTTTATTGCCGAGCTTCATGATTTCCTTTGCAAAATCATACCATGTACATTGCCCTTCATTTGCAAAATTAAAAATTCCCGTTTTCATGCTTTCGGGATTTTCGATGATTGTTTCAATAATTTTCAATATGGCAACAGCCAGGTCTTCGGCATACGTAGGCGAGCCTGTCTGGTCGGCGACAACTCGTATTTTTCTGTGTTCGGAACCCAGCCGCAGCATCGTTTTTACAAAATTATTGCCGAATGTTGAATACAGCCACGATGTACGGATAACTATCGTTTTCCGATAAGACAAAGCGTTTTGTTCGCCCAGCAGTTTTGTTTTTCCATATATTGATACGGGATTCGGACTGTCGCTTTCCGAATAAGGCGAAGGCTTTTTTCCATCGAAAACATAATCGGTAGAAATGTGAAAAAATACCGTATTGCATATTTTGCACGCATCAGCCAAATTTGCAACCGCATCGGCGTTAATGAGCATTGCATTTGCATAATCCGATTCGGCTTTGTCAACGGCGGTATATGCAGCGCAGTTTATCAAAAAATCGGGTTTATGTTCGGTAAAAAACGCTTTAACCGCATTTTTGTCGGTTATGTCAAGTTCGTCGAAGTCGGTAAAAATATATTGATTACAATTATTTTTTGCCGAAATCTTTTGCAGTTCGCTGCCTAATTGTCCTTTAGATCCTGTAACAAGTATTTTCATTATCAAGTATTTTTTAACAAAATTACAAAATTTATTCGTAATAAACCGCATATCTGTACATGCGGACATACGGACATATATTCTGTTCGCAATTAACCAACCGTTGAGTTGCAACCTGAAGGTATCAATAAAAATTGCCGATACGATATTTTTTTGTAAATTCGCGAAAATTAAACTCTGATTATGATACGGGAATTAATAGCAAAAAACCGCAGTTACCGCCGTTTTTACGAAGATGTAAACATAGATTTGCATGCCTTGAAGTCATTTGTTGACTTGGCACGACTGTCACCGTCGGCGCGAAATTTGCAGCCGTTGAAATATATTATTTCCAACAGCAAGAAAATCAATGGGGAAATATTTACAACGCTTGCCTGGGCGGGATATTTGAAAGACTGGGACGGTCCTGTTGATGGAGAACGTCCATCGGCATACATTGTCGTCGTTGTTGACAAAAATATTACGCAAAGCAAGCCCGAACACGACGAAGGAATTGTTTCACAAAGTATTTTGCTTGGCGCTGTTGAACACGGCTTGGGCGGCTGCATAATTGTTTCGGTAAGGCGGCAGGAACTCGCTAAAATTTTGAATATCTCCGAACAGTACGAAATAGCTCTTGTGATTGCTCTCGGCAAGCCTAAGGAAAAAATTGTAATAACCGAAGTAAAAGATGACGACATAAAATATTTTCGCGATGAAAACGCTGTTCATTATGTTCCGAAACGATCAATCGACGATATTGTTACAGTTGTATAACTTTATACAAAATCCTTGATAATGTCAAGAAGTTTGCTGCTGTGTATGATATAACTTCCGTGATTTTCGCCTTTGATGATTTTCAATTTGCTGTTTTGAATTTGCGAGGCGATGTGCAGCGTATGCTTTTTCTTTATTATGTCTTTCTGTCCTGCCAAAACAAGCGTCGGCGTTCTTATCTGTTGCAGCCGGCAGTCGCTGATGTCCGGCTGACGTATCATCATTTTTATTTTGGGATTTCGTGTGAAAAAGTATATCAGCCTGAATAACAACATCCATTTGCGCTTCACTCCTTGCGGCGTTACGTTTGCTCCGCTTACAATGAGTTTGTCGAGCAAATCGGGATGCTGCGATGCCATGATTATTCCGGCAATTCCTCCATCGCTGAAACCATAAAAAACAGGTCTTTCGAGCTTGAGACGCTTTATAAATGCAGTAAAATCGTCGGCAATATCCTGATAACTGTAGGTATTTATTTTGCTGCTTTCTCCATGCCCGCGCGTGTCGATGGCATATACACAGAATTTTTCGCTCAACAAATCTATTATCCTGTCAAATATTTCATGATTTTCGCCATTGCCGTGCGTCAGGATAAATGGCTGTCCGCTGCCTGTTTTCCGGTAAAACAAATCAATATCATTTACATGGATTTTCATAACGCCTATTTTGTTTTTATTGCATCAAATCCGCGCCCATACACGCCCATAACGCTTGATTCAGAAATAAATGCATCCTTGTCGATGCTGTTTATAATTTGATGAATTTGCTTCATGTCTTTTTTGCGAATAATGACAAGAAGCACATTACCTTCTTTTTTCGAATACCAGCCTATCGAGCGCAACGCCGTAACTCCGCGATAAGCTTCATTATTTATCCGATCGGCAATTTCTTCGTATTTCAATGAAATTATGATTATCTGTACCGACTGCTTTGATCCCGAAAGCAACAAATCAACCGAATACGAAAATACTGCCATTGTTACATATCCGTAAACTATTGTTCTGAAATCATAATTGATAAAAAACGATGATCCTATAATTATCAAGTCGGCATAAAGAAAAACCTTGCCCGGCGAGATATTTCGATATTTGTTGGCAATCATGGCAACAATGTCGGTGCCGCCTGCGCTTCCGCCGTTTTGAAAAGTAATGGCTATCCCGAATCCGCTTGTAATTCCGCCAAGTATGGCGCAAATCAGCTTATCGCTTTCGTTAAACGATTGTGTAATAAATTCGGGTTCGGGCAAAACGGCAAGCAGCACAAATGTAAATGCTATTCCGTAAATTGTCTTTACTCCAAAACTGTTTCCAAGTATCTTAAAACCGACTATCAGCAAAACAAAATTCAGTATAAAAAAAGAATAACTCACAGGAATAAGCTGTCCTGAAAGATAATATATTACTGTTGCCACGCCTGTAACGCCTCCGCCGACAATCTCGTTGGGAATGAGAAATGCAACCCAAGCCAGTACGTACAAAAACAAACCTGCCGTAATCCCGATATATGAACGGATTTCCTTATAAATTATGTTGTTTGATGCAATCATGTACCTGTAAATAAATTTATGCAAAATTATACTTTTCGCATGAAAATTAAAAATTACAGGCTGTTTATTTCTGACTTAACCCGTATATATTCATTATCTCTGTCGCTATATTCTTTTCCGAAAAGCGCTGTACGTATTCCTTTCCCGCTTCGGACATCTTTTCGGACAATTCCCTGCTGTTTAGAATTTCAGCAATTCGTTTCGACAGTTCGGTCTCATCGTTCGGATTGACGTATATCGAACCGGAACCTCCGGCTTCCTCAAGACACGAACCCGTGGCGGCTATCACCGGAACGCTGCTGCTCAGCGCCTCGATTACCGGAATACCGAACCCTTCAAAAAACGAGGGATAAATGAAAATCGATGCCAGCCGGTAAATCGCGGGCAAATCGTCGAAAACTACACTGTTCAGCAGATGAAGACGCGGCGACAGTCCCGACTTTGCGGCATATCTTTCGACTTCCTGCTGATAGGGAGTCGATTTTCCAACTGCTACCAGATGAACATCGTCCGGAAGGTTTTTCAGCGCCCTGACCGCCAGGAGCAAATTCTTCCGCGCCTCGATGCTTCCCACATTCAGCAGAAAACGGGACGGCAGACCGTATTTTTCGACAACCGCTTTCTTCTTTTCTTCCAAAACATCCGCACTGAAGGCAGGATGACAGCCCTGATAAACAACCGCAATTTTTTCTTCCGGAATACCGAAAAACAATACCGCATCGCGCTTGGTACACTCGCTGACGGCAATGATCTTATCGGCTTTTTTACAGGCAGCTTTAAATTTCAGACGGTAAATAAGACGGTCTATCGGCTTGTAGTATTCGGGATAGCGCAGGAAAATCAGGTCGTGAATCGTTACTATGGACTTAACGCCCGTCTTTTTGATTCCGACCGGCAACTCGCCGCTAAGCCCGTGATAAACCGCAAGATTCTGTTTCCGTATATCCCCTGCCATTCCAAATGTCCGCCAGAGCGAAGAAAGTCTGCGAAAGATTCCATGCGGAAAAATAAAGGAAACATTCACCCGTGACAGTATCGTTTTCAAGCGGCTGTTCGCTTTTTTACGCGGTGCAAAAAGGATATAGCTGTTGTCGGGACAGTATTTCGACAGTATTTCGATAACATACCGGCTGTAGTTTCCCAAGCCGGTATTGTTTTGCACTGCTCTTTTGGCGTCAAATCCTATTCTCATAATATGAAAGGCATTAATATGTTATCAAATCAATGTAATTTTTACATTGCACTGCCGTATTGTATATGGGATGAGACAGCAGGTTTTCTCTGCATTTATTTATTAGCTCCCTGTTCCCTGCTAAAGTATTGATTTGGGCAGCTATATTGTGCGAGCTGTCATAAAACAGAGCGATATTTTCAAAATCGGGAACATGCCTCAGTTTTTGTTCCATATAAAGCGGTATTTTGTATCCGTAAGCGAGATTGCATGAGCCGGATATTCGATATTTCCCGTATGTCTCCATAGATAAGAGCGGCATTACAATGTCGGAGAGATTCATGTACGATGAAAAAATATCGTTTGGCACACGAGAATCGAACATTACAAT
>JAISDB010000085.1 GCA_031265155.1 Prevotellaceae bacterium
TTGTTAAGCATTTCCTTCAAATCTATGCCCGGACGGAAAGTTACCTTCTTCGTCTTTATCAGCGACGAATGAAACTTTGCTTCCGTTTCGGCGCCATTGCTGCCAATGCTTATCTGAAACGAACCGAAATCGCCGAGACGCACTATTTCGCCGTTTTCAAGATGTCGCTTCAAGATTTTAATGAGATCGTTAAGAACTGCCAGCACATCCGTGTCGCTGACAGTAGTTGAGCCTTCCGCAATTTCTTTGCCCAGCTTTCTGAATGTCAGCTCGCCTGCGCTTTTTGCATTGGCATACCACTTTTTGGGGTCTTCGGGTTTTTGTGGATTTCCCTTTTCTGATAATGAATACTTTACTGCCATAATAAATAATTTTTAAAATTTAATAATATAAAATGTCAAAAGCCATCGTTTTTAAAGACGGCTTATATTGGAAATTAAAAAATAAATTGCTAATTTGTCGCGCGTTGCGCGCGCGTATTATATTTAAGAGGTATGGGTCTGGCAAGTGTGTGTGTTAACAAAATATCAGAAACCGCCAAATATCCGGCAGTTTTTTTATCAACAGTTTCGCAAGTATTTACATACGTTTTCGCCATGTTTTATTTAACCTCTTTTTTGTAAACAGTGTCACAAAGGTATAAAATATTATTTTAAACAAACAAATTTTTTTCAAAAAAATTAACAATGCAGGTTCAGGCAGTAAATTTAACTCTTCGCCAATAAATAGTTGTTCCTTAACAAGTATATTTTTCAGAGATAAAAATAATAAAGATATTTTTTCTGTTAATTTGTCTTGACGCAAATTAACCAACCGAAGCGTGAGCAAAAGGTCAAGAACGCCATCTTTAAACATCAACATCACTATCTCTAAGTGTCAAGAACGGCACGCCTGGATTTTACTTGTCCGTCAGCAGTTTTTTTATTTCATCAGCATAAGTGCGGTTGTTGCAAAGCCGCGGCACCTTGTTTTGTCCTCCGAGCTTTCCTTTCGATTTCAGCCAGCTGAAAAATGTTCCCTGCGGCACGGCAACGACATGAGGCATTCCGAGACTCAAATTATATGAACGCTTTGCTTCGTAATCGGAATTTACCTTTTTGAGCGTGCTGTCGAGTATTTCTGTAAATTTTTCGATGCTTGCCGGCGATACTTCAAATTCGATAAGCCACTCGTGAGCTCCGTTAGTGTTGTCGCCGAAATATACAGGCGCCGCCGTGTAATCGCTAATGACAGCTCCTGTTTCGGAGCAGGCTTTGCCAAGCGCCGCCTCGGCATTGTCAATAACAATTTCTTCGCCGAAAGCGTTTATAAAATGCTTCGTTCGTCCGGTAATTCTGAAAAGATACGGAGATTTTGAGGTAAATTCGACCGTGTCGCCGATTTTATAACGCCACAAGCCTCCATTTGTAGATATTATGATTGCGTAATTTTTTGCAATTTCAACATCCTGCAGCATCACTGTTTGCGGATTTTCCCTGTCCCATTCTTCCGCAGGAAGAAACTCATAGTAAATTCCACAGTCGAGCAGCAATAGCAGATCCTTATTTGCCGGCGAATACTGTACGCCAAAAAATCCTTCGGATGCATTATATGTTTCCCAGTAATTCACATTATCGGAAGGCAACATTTTTCTGTACTGTTCGTAATACGGAGTAAAAGCAACGCCTCCGTGAAAAAACGCTTCAAAGTTCTTCCATGTTTCGAGAATCGGTTTTCCTGTTTTTTCGACAATATGCTTCAGTAAAACCATAAGCCACGACGGCACGCCTGTCATTGCAGTTACGTTTGCGCCAATTGATTTGGATGCAAGTTTTTCCAGTTTCTCTTCCCAGTCGGACAAAAGTATTGTTTTGCGGTCGGGAGTGCGCTTAACGCCAGCCCAAAAAGGAAGATTGCTTACAAGAATTGCAGAAATATCGCCCGTGAAAATACCATCGCCCAGCGCATTTATCTGGCGGCTGCCTCCGAGTACAAGCGTTTTTCCCGAAAGGATTCTGCTTTTTGGAAACGAGTTTAAATAAAGCGCCAGCATTTCCCTGCCTGCTTTGTAATGACACCTGTGCAGCGATTCGCGCGTTACGGGAATATACTTGCTTTTGTCGCCGGTTGTTCCGCTCGACATTGCAATCCAGCGCACAGGCGTATCCCACAGCACATTCTGTTCCTTATTCGCAACTATTCGTTCCACATACGGTTTCAGATTCTCGTAATCGCTTATGGGAACCATTTTACGGAAATCATCCCTGTCTGTTATCCTGTCGAAGCTAAACTGTTTGCCGAATGCCGTATGTTTTCCGTGTGAAACAAGATTTTTGAATACTTCGTGCTGTATTTCGTCGCCGCAGGCAACATAGCGATTGATGCTTTTCATCGACAGCGTTAAAAATTTATTTCCGAGTTCAGTCAGCATGTGATTAATGAATTATAATTGTGTCATTTCAAAATTATTTATTTTAATACTTGATAAAATTAATTCATCTATATTATTTTCGTAAAAATAACTTGTACCTAAATATGTAATAGAAAATATTTTATTATCATCAGCAAAAACAATTATTTTTCCATCAAATTTTGCTCCCAAATATTTGCCTGAAAAATCCGAATACATTGTTTCATAATCATGGAAAATTCCAATTTTATTATCCGAAAAAAATAATTCGGTATAATTACCGTTTTCTTCCATAGTTTCTTTTGTTGGTTCTTTCAATTTATCAAGGATGCTGTCTAAATCATCATCAATATCAAACCAAGAGAAAATAAATGTATTATTTTCTCTTTCATCCGAACACGTTATTATCTGTCCATAACCAGATTCATGTTCTTTGCTGGTATAATGCCAAGTTGCAGGTATTTCAAATTCAACTTCTCTATATTTAACAGTTTGTGTGTTTATTTCTTTCAATGAAGAATTTATTTGCATATTAGAGATGATAGTTTTATCAAGTTTATTGTCATCAAAATTTGCAATGCTTGTACATGCTAATGCAAAGGTTTTTCCTCCTTTGTCAAAAACGACTAATCTTCCATATATTTTACTTTTTAAATATTCAAAAGTATAGTCGGAATACATTGCTTCATTATCAGGAAAATAATCGCCAACGACATTATCATAAAAGATCAAATTTTCGTATCCGCTTTTTTCTATCAACGATTCTTTTAAAATGTCAAGCTGATCATTTAAATTTATATCAAGATTAGAACATTGCAACAGAAAGCCATCGATAGTTTTATCCGAACCACAACCTATTATATAACCGTAATCTTGAGCAATATCTTCTGTATAAGTTTGCCAGTTTGATGGTATTTTTATTTCAACATCTTTATATTTGAAAACTTTATTAAACTTTTGCGGATTATCACATGAAAGCAAAAATGTACAAGAAAAACATAGCAGCAAAAACATGTATTTTGCTATTTTAAATTTTAATTTATCTATAAATTCAGTCAGCATATTATCATGTAATTTATATTATCTCACTTTATATTTTAACGATTCTAACCGGCTGTTTCTAAAAATATCACTTAAACCTCCTATCACAATATTTATTGTTATTGGATTGCCTGTGAAATCAACTACATTGCCCAAAGTGTAATCTACAAAATTATATTTTGCTCTTAATCCGATATACCAGTCATTAATATAATATCTGTATCCAAATCCTATGTTAAAATTATATGAATTTACATTTAATGATTTTATATCTTTGTCTTTATCTTCTTTTATAACTTCAAAGCCATCGAATGCTGCACCTGCAATTAACTGAATTTCATGTTTTTTTCTTGCATATATATCACGCCCTATATCAATTCCTATATTTCCGCCCATAAAATGTTTGGTTAATTGAGGTTCGGAATTTTTTCTTTTTACATAATATTTATTTGGCGCATTAATGAATTTGAATGACATCGTTACATCGTAACTGTATTTTTTATATTTAAATCCCATTAGAAGCCCCAATTCGGGATGCACTCCCAATGAATTCAAATTACCGGTAGGAATCCAGGTGCCTGTAAAAAATGCAATGTGCCATTCTTTCCGGTTAAGAGCTGAATTTAAGGCTTCGCTGTACTTGCTGTATAATACGGTACCTTCATATTTGTTTTGTTGCAGTTTCAGGAAAATACTGTCGCTGCCATCGCTGTAAAATTCAGCCAATAAATGCTCAACAGATTCGGAATCATATATTTCCTTCAAATCAGTTGCCAAATTGCATGTATAAGTATCAAATTCCTGTGCGGGCGGAACGAATCCATAATATTGTTTATAAGTGTCGTATTCATAATATATTTCCTTTTGTATCATATTCATACGACTTTGATAATTGAAAATATAATAAAGAACATTATTTCCCAATATTGAATCGTTAAAATTGTTTTCTTTCAACGCCAAAAGAATTTTTGCTCTGAGAATAGGTTCCAGCATTCCGCATTTTATTTCCCAGTAATTTAAAAGATTTTTTGCAGAATCTATTTTATTTTCCGTCATGTATTTTACAAAATACAAACTTGCATTATATGAAATATCCGAACAGTCAACTTTGTTTGCTGTGTATAATAAATCATCAAAATTCTGACAAAAAGCATTATTTGTGAAAATCATAAAAAATAATATATATATCTTTTTCATACAGTCAATTTATGTAATTTTATCTCAAATTTGCAATATGTTCCTTTTCAAGTTTCATCAATAAAGACGGCTCGTCGGTAGTAATGTAGTCAACGTTCTGTTCAAGAAAATATTTCATGTCGTCAGGGTTGTTTACCGTCCAAACGTTAGTATTTGCGCCTTTGGCTTTTGCCGCCTTAATTATGTCCGGATTTGCCTTAAGAACTTCACTGTTGAAATCCATGCCCATTTTTTTGTCAAAAACCATATTTGCTTGCCTGTCGCTTAAAAACGCAGTGCGTATTTTCGGATTTTTTTCATTTATGCGCTGCAGATACGAATAATCAAAACTTATGCAGATAATACGGTCTACGGCTTTGTGTCGTTCAACCGCTTCGAGAATTTTATCAACAGCGGCAAAACCGTGTTCCCTGCTCACTGACGAAGGCTTGATTTCCAAAAAAGCAACAGTCTTATCCTGACTCGTTAAAATTTTTAGAATATCATCGAGCAAAGCAACTGTTTCTCCGTTGGATAATTTTTTTTGCCGTAATTGAGCAAGCGTGCTTTTTTCTATTTGCAATCCCTGCAAATGCGCATCGTGGTTCAGAACCAAAACGGAATCAGCCGTAAGATAAACATCAAACTCGCTGCCTGCGCATCCGAGTTCTATTGCCTTTTTGAACGATGCCACAGAATTTTCGGGAAGTTTATCGGCTTTCCATGCTCCGCGGTGAGCAACAACTCTGTGAGATTCAAATTCCTGAGCCGAAACGGTGGTCATTGAAGACGCCAGTATAAGCATGACTGTTAATTTAATTTTCTTCATAATTTTCTGTTGCTTTAATGAAAATTTTTATTTTACCTTATTAATACCTGACAAAAAATGAATTATTGTTGATACATGACTGAACATAAACAAATAAGTTCATTCCCTGTTTGGAAAAAGCCTTAATATTTTTTGTGTTTGTATTTTATTTTCAAACCGATACAATGAATACAAAAAATATCAAGCTCAAGTACAAAAGTACTCAATTAATTTCAATTCCTTGCAAATATTTGACAGAAATAATGAATTTTGTCCTTATGAAGTTCTTATGCTTGTTGAATTTGTGTTTTATGTAAAATGCAGACAGTTTACAGATTATTACAAATTATCTCATTAATCCTTTTGACAGACTTAAAATAAATCCTTTTCGATCAACGCCTGTATTTAGACACTTTTTATATGTAATTTTACGTAGATAACACACATACATTTATGTATTATTCTCACTGCTTTTACGCAATACTTTTGTATTCCCTGATAGCCTGTATCTGCAACACATTTTGTTTCCCGTCTTAACATATCCTGCTGTCTTTGAACAGTTTGAAATCATGCCTGCAAATGTAATAACTTTCATTATAATTTACAGTTCATCTGCATTGCAACCCAAACAGAGGCGAAATCCTCTGTTTGGGACATATTTATTTAATAATTGTAAAGCCTTATATCGTTTTTGAACAAAATTTCAATTTTAAATCATTGATTTTTATATATGCTCTTTT
>JAISDB010000138.1 GCA_031265155.1 Prevotellaceae bacterium
ACGAGCGCAATGTCGGATGTGTTGAATGCGAATAATTCCGTGTAAGCCGAATAGTCGAATAGCATAACCTTAAAAAATACCATAAATGTGCTATTGTTTCATATCTTAATCGCCCCTACCTTTGTCCCCGCAAATGTGACCCGGAAACTTCCGACGGCAATCGGGAAACTTCAGAACATGTTCGGAAAACTTCCGACGGCAATCGGGAAACTCCGGAACACGTTCTGAAAACTTCCGACGGCAATCGGGAAACTTCAGAACATGTTCGGAAAACTTCCGACGACAATCGGGAAACTTCAGAACATGTTCGGAAAACTTCCGACGACAATCGGGAAACTCCGGAACTTGTTCGGAAAACTTCCGACAGCAATCGGGAAACTCCGGAACATGTTCGGAAAACTTCCGGAAACGGACGGCAAAGAGAAAAAACAAAATTTAAATATCTTGATTTACAAACATTAAATTAAAAAAATTATGAGTAAAGATGCAATTCCCAAAACAATTACGGGATTTACGGAGTACATTAAAATCGCTTATCAGAAAGCGTCGGTGAATTTGGGCGCATACGGGATTTCACCCGCCAAGTTTGCCGTGATAACCACCCTTTACAATGACTACATTGCAAAGGAAGCGCTTGCGGCAAATCCCGATACGGCGACGAAGGGCAACCGCGAGGCGCGCGACGAGGCACACGACGCACTGGAAAAGGCATGGCGGCAGTTCCTGAACGAATCTATCCGGTTCAATACGGCGGTAAGTACAGCCGACAAGGAGGTTTTCGGCATATCGCCGCGCGACGGCATACGCACGCCGCCGCAGGCGCCGACCGACACGGGTATTGTGAACGTGAAACGCCTGGGTGCTTTCGAGTTCGAAGCCACCGTGATAGATGAAAAAACATCGAAACGCAAGCTTCCGGAGCACGCTACGGGCAGCTATATCTATCTGGCAATTTCCGAACTCGGCGTCTTACCCGAAGACATTGACGCATACCGGAAGCTGGATTTCTCGTCCAATGCGCGCCACGAGCTGCACTTCTCCCCCTCTGACCTTGGCAAGCAGGCGAACGTCTATGTCCGCTATTCCAATCAGCATGGAAAGGAAGGTCCCGTCGGCCCGGTGGAGACGTTTTTCATCAATTAGCGCTTCCCCGCGCACCTGCTTGTTCGATTACATGTCGGCAATGCAGAAAACAATCCGTTCAAATTATTTTTAAAACATTGAGGCTCGTCTATGTCAGACGGGCTTCGTTGTTTTATCAGGGCGATTTCCGATACATCAACGGCGAAAGGCGTCAATTGACCCTGACAACAAAAATATTTGAGCCTCATGGGAAAACAAGCTATGTGGCTCTCGCACTACCTTTGCGCCGTCGAAATGATTCGGATACTTATTGCAATCTAATCATATCAACAAGTTGCAAAAAATAATCCGTACTCCAAATTTCAAGTTCCTGCGGATTTTTCAAAAAAGGGCGAACATCATTTTTAACCGCCTCGATATTCGTTTTTTCAATCCGCTCTTTCAACATGCTTTTGAAAATCTCAGGCGTAAAATCTTTTTCACTCAAAGCATTGATTTGTGTTGTTCGCTTTTGTAAATGACCGAAATTCAATGCAACATTATTCCGCACATACCACTCAAAATCGTACCAGTCGCGCCCTTTCACGCGGGTCTTCCAGTTTCGGAAAAGGACAGCGTGCATTTTTCCGGCAAATAAATCGGACAGCGTATAACAGCGCACCATAAACGAAAAGGGAAGCAACAACAATTTATGCTCGGTCGAAAATCCTGCCGGCGGCAGCGTGTCGACCTCTATTTTGATTTTTATATGTTTTTCCGTCGAAAAAGTCAGATTGTAAACATCGGTATTGTCTTTCAAAAAAGCCGATTCGACATTGGTTTGCGTTTTCTTTTCCTTGCGTATGAGGGTGACCTCGCGTCCAAGTGTCCGAAATTCGGAAATAATAGCGTCAAAATAATTTTCCAACTTGAAATCGGCGTCCGGCTGCAAAAGCAAGAAATCCATATCTTCCGAAAACCGTTGCAAACCGTAGAAAATGCGGAGGCAAGTGCCGCCGTAAAACACTGCACGGTTGAAAAAACCACCGCGATACAGTCCGGCAAGCGCAATTTGCTGCATCACTTCGCGCGTGGCGTGATTCAAATCGTCTTTTGTGGTGATTGGGTAATGCGATAGCATTTGAGAAAAAATGGAGTTGGGCATAATTATTTAGATTTTGACTTAATCTTTAGATTTTCTTGTTTTAAAAATATTGTATCTTTTGAAATTTTTTCTATTTGATTTTTCTGATTTTTTATAATTTCTTCTAAATCACTTTGAATACTATTCAGTTGTTTATTAGTTTCCTTATCATTCATTTTAGGTAAAATTGTAAATATAAATATAAGAAAACCACTTAATCCAACAGTAAAAGCGTATTTAACAGCACTTAATAACCAAGTTGTTATTTTTTTTTGATGATATTTCCCATCAATTACAAGATTCTTAAAATACTTCAAATAGATATGACGAATTTTATCTATTGTTGTAGGACAACCATCAATAGAAGTGTATTCCATATAAGAATTTAGATAATTCCAATATTTTTTCAAAAATAATTCATTCAACTTGTATGGATGAATGTAATTATCAACAAAAATTGCAGATTCTTGTGCTTTTGTATATTCTGTTCTAGAAGGAAATAGCATAATTGCAACATATCCGTGGTCATTTAATTGGAAAGATAGTATTGTTCCGTGTTCCGTAAGAAATTCATCTTCAACACTCAAATCTGATTTTATTTTTTTCTTTAAATCAAAAATTCTATTTCCATAAAAAACCTCAAACTTTCTATTATCTACTCCACCCATCCTGCCTTTTGGACAAATACACAAACTATAATAATCATGAAACTTTTGATAATTATTATCTTCATTTTTGAACTTTTCAAATACAGATTGTCCTGTGGCTTGAAATGTTTCAAATAATTTTGCTCGGTCGTAGCGGGTTTCGTTTTTCACTTTTCTCATAATATTCTCTTATTTTACCTTTCCTTTATTATCAAAAAAAAATATTTCACCAGATATTGCATCTTTTAATATTGCTTTTGTTGTTTCTAGAGCATCAATTATCAATTTATCTGTTATAATATTTATATCATAAATATATTTTATTCCTGCTATTTTTAATCTTCCTAAACCTGTTACATCGAAAAAAGCATTTTCAAATGGGAAAATATGTTCGAGATTCTTTTTATCTATTTTATCTAAACAAGGAACTTTATTGTCTAATTCGAAAAAATCAGTTATTTTCTCTCCTTTTTCGTTGTATATAATCATCTCATTAGTAAGACCTGTCAATGAGTATGTTATTTGTTTTTTTTGTAATGCGATATTCGCTTTCAGCCAATCATTATCAAATAATGGAATTCTTTGCTTAATGTCTGGTATTACCATTTGTATTGCAATATCTATTGTTTTTATTCTACCTTTCCAATCTTTATCATTCGGAAATCTTAATTCTTTCAAGTTAATACCATAATGATCTGCAAATTGTTTTGCTCCAGATTGATAACCTATTTTTGTTGCCATAATTCCGTTAACATTATTTAAATCTGAAAGCACACCAAAAAAATCTCTTATTTTTCCAATAGATACTTTTGAATTGTAATTTTTGCATTCTATTGCAACTTTATGTTTAATTCCAGCAATTTCATACTCCCAATATACATCAATTTGGTGTTTTTGCCCAGATTTACCTTCGAGTTCCACATTATGTAGAACTTCAATTGTAATACCTTGAACATTTACCAACTGTTGATAAAGCTCCTGCGTAAATTTTTCGTATTCAGTGTCTTTATTCATACTTAATATATCTTTATTATAAATAGTCTAAAGAAAAATTCTCACGTTTCTAATAATATTTTTTCAACCACTTTAATTCCCCTTTCTTTTTCCCCGCTTCAACACATCGTTCCACAATGCTTTTATCCAAATTCTTTATTGCCTCCAAATCAATTCGCAAATCTTCGAGCAAATAGGTTTGCATTGCCCGCACGGATTGCAAGCGCATATTCGGTGTGGTAACAATCATATCGCAAACGGCTTTTGTGGGCGTAGCAATCAGGAAAGCATAGCGGTTTTCAATAATCTCCTGCCGAAGCCCAATGCTAAAATAATCTGACGAAACTGTTTTGTACTCAAAATTTCCGAGCGGCGTTGTAAAATTCTTTGCCCGCTTAGTCGTCATCGAACGTATCGTATAAACCCTTTCGGGTATCATTCCGCAGTACGCCAGCGCCGTTTCGAGCGAAATATACGAAGTGCCGTATAAATGATTGGCGATCAGTTCGGTTGAAAGAGGATTTTCATTATCCTTATCAATAATCACATATAGACCATTTTTAATTCTAACTAAACTGCCATTTTGTTTCAAACGTGTAATTTTATCTTTTGGAAACTTGACATCAGCCAACAATTCAGCTAAAACCGAATTGGTGACTGGAATATTGTAATATGTAGAATTAAACTTTTGCACTGTTTGCTAAAAAAAATTTTGCAAAGATAGTAAATTTTGCGCACATATTCGATTTTTTCTCGAATTTCTGTGCAAATTCTATTATTTCCAAAACTCATAAAAATTAAACCATTGTTCAGGGTATTCTTTTACAATATTTTCCAGTTCCTTTACATACGAAGAAACAAGGTATTCGATTTTTTCGCGCTTGTTCGGCATTGACTGCAAATCCGCACTTTTGCCGATTGGTATTACAAGAATTTTATATCGCTTCGCCGAAATTTTCAAACAAAATATTGCCAAAACCTCTATTTCAAAACTCGATGCCAGCGTAAACGCCCCCACAGGAAAATTCGCTTTACCGCACAAAAAATCACATTCCACCGATTTTGCCGAGCCAAAAACGCGATCGGCAAGCATGCTTACGATTTCACCGTTTTGCAGCGCAGTATTCATCGCAAACAAATGCGACATATCGGCGGAAACAGGAATAATATTTACATTATTGTCATTCAATATTTTACTTCGATTTTGCTGCACTGTTGCCGTTTCGTCGCCAAATATCAGTGCATTGATGCGCTTTTTGTCCTGATTAAGCAAATAGCCCGCAATTTCAAAATTCCCAATATGCGAGCCTGCCATAACAAAACCTTTTTCTCCATTGCAAAGTCGTTGAAAATGCTCATTGCCTGCAATTTCAACCTCAAAGTCATTACGCCTGCCCGAAAAAACGGCAAAACGATCAAGAATAACCTGTCCGAAAAGAAAATGATTGCGGTATGTTTTCCGAAACGATTTCCATACCGAGTAATCAAATTGTTGTCTAAAATAATGATAAATAGCCAAATATCCCTTACGTGCAAAAAACATGTAAAACGGAACGACTATCGCCATAATGACGTAGCCCAAGCGCAAATTCCACCATCGGAAAAAAAAAATCAGCAGCCGCTGACCGAGCGTTCCACCGCCGGTGTAACCTTTCCATTGCTGATTTTCATACATTTATTTTTCTCCTGCTTTCGACTCAATATAATCGCAAAATTGACTCAAGGTAGTTACGCCCTGCATTTCTTCGGGTTTGATTTTGAAACCGAATTTACGTTCCACAATCACCACAATATCCACAAAATCAAGACTGTCGATGCCCAAATCGTTTTTCAAATGCGCATCGGGCTTAATCACTTCTTCGTCAACTTCAATGTCTTCTATAAGGAAATTTTTTACAATTTCTTCAATTTCTGTTCTTGTCATATAAATTTATAGTTTTTTGATAATTATTACACTGTTTGTTCCGCCGAAACCAAAAGAATTGGATAAAATCAAATCCAAATTCATATCAATAATCCTGGTGGCAATATTCAAGTTTTTAGAAAAATCATCAGGCGTTTCAAAATTAATATTCGGCGCAACAAAATTATTTTTCATCATTAATAATGAATACACGATTTCGCTTGCCCCAGCCATCCAGCATTCGTGTCCGGTCATTGATTTGGTGCTGCTAATCAGCGTTTTATTATCGCCAAAAATATGATTAAGCGCTATTGCCTCCGCTGCATCGCCCTGAGGGGTGGAAGTGGCGTGTGCATTCACATAATCAATTTCTTTTGCGGATACTGCCGCGTCTTTCAAAGCGCGTTCCATTGCAATAATGCAACCCGTATCGCTCGGCTGGGAAATCTGCATTCCGTTGCTCGAAAAGCCATAGCCAACAACTTCGGCAAAAATCGTTGCGCCGCGTGCAATGGCGTGGTCATAATCTTCCAGTACCAGCGTTGCAGCACCGCCGCTCGGTATCAAGCCGTCTCGGTTTTTGTCAAAAGGACGGCTCGCCTTGGCAGGGTCGGCAGTATTAACGGAAAACGCGCTCAATGCGTCAAATGATGCCATCGAGTGAATATTCGTTTCCTGCGCACCTCCGCACAATACGACATTTTGAAGTCCCTGTTTAATAAACATATAGCCTAATCCTATGGCGTGCGAGCCGCTCGCGCAAGCTGCCGAAATGGTCATATTTGCGCCACGCAGCTTGAAAATAGTCGAAAGATTCATCGTTATGGTGGAATTCATCGATTGAAAAATATAGCCTGAACCCATTAGCGTAGTGTCGCGTTTTTCCATAACAATATTGTACGACTCAATTACCGGTTTTGCGCTCGAATCGTTGCCGAAGAAAATACCGACCTCGTTTTTTTCGAGATAATCCATATCCATATCGGCGGATTTCAGCGCCTCAACGGTTGCCAAATACGCATATTCGCCCTCTTCGGCAAGTCCTATGCGCAAACGACGGTCAAGCAAGCCTTTCAACTGCGGTTTTTCCACAATGCCTGTCAGTGGCGAGCGATAGCCGTATTTTGTCCGCTCCGGATCTATACCAATACCCGATTTGCCCTCATAGAGTGACTTTGCCACTTCTTCCAAATTTTTTCCAATGCAAGAATAAATTCCTAAACCCGTAATTACAACACGACCCATATTTTTTAATTTTTAACTGATTAAAGACCTCCACTTATTGAAATTACCTGTCCTGTTATGTAGTCTGCTTTTTCAGATGCTAAAAATCCGACCAGATCCGCCACTTCTTCGGCTTTACCAAAACGATTGGCGGGAACGATTTTTTTCAATTCATCATACGGCAGGTCTTTGGTCATATCCGTTTCGATAAAGCCGGGCGCTACGGCATTCACCGTAACTTTCTTTCTGGCAGCTTCGAGCGCGAGCGATTTTGTCATGCCGATAACGCCCGCTTTGGCTGCTGAATAATTCGTTTGCCCCGCCATGCCGTTAATGCCCGAAATTGATACAATATTAATAATGCGTCCAAATTTTTTATTCATCATATATCTGACCAGCGCGCGTGTAGTGTAAAAAGCGCCATTCAAACTCGTGTCAAGCACCGTTTTCCATTCTTCATCGCTTTGCCAAAAAAGCAGATTGTCGCGGCGAATACCGGCATTATTGACCAATACCGAAATATATTCTTCCGAGTGCGCCGCCTGCCATTCCGACAAAACTTTTTCGACTTCAACAACGCTTGTCACATCAAAAGGCAAAAGCACCGCAGTTCCGCCATTTTGCTTGATCTGTGATTTTGTTTCCTCGGCTGCCACTCTGTTCGACTTATAATTTATCAGTATCGAAAATTCCATTTCCGCTAATTTTATGCAAACGGCACGTCCAATGCCGCGAGAACCGCCTGTAACTAATGCGTATTTCATATAATTTACTCAGTTATATCTTTAACAAACTGTTTAATCAGTTCGTTGGCTAAAGCTTCTGCACTTTGGTTAACAAAAGTCATTGACCTGCCTTTGACTGATAAATTTGTATTAATTACAGACTTATTCTGAATCACATCGAATACGGAAACGCTGATTTCTACACGGGTTGGTCTTCCTGACCATGAAGCGGCGCGCGGTTCCCAATGCGTTATTACCGGCTTTACAACGTATGCAGCATTCATTTGTTTAGCTTCTTCGTCGTAATTTTTTGAATCTACTGTTACTGCCTTTGAAGCAAACATCTGCAAATTAGCAGTAAAACTGTTTAGTACAGACAACCCTGAACCTGTATATATTTTGCCGTTGAATACGCCATCTCCGACATTTACAATGCAAATTATTTTGTCTTTTTCGATTTTAGCCAGTGGCAAATCAGCTTTTGCATTTTGCAAAGACATTGTCGTTGCACATGCATATAACAATACAGCAGTCAAAGAATAAAATATTTTTTTCATTTCCATAATACGTTTAACCTCTACAGCGATAGGTTTTTAAAAATTTTATTATTTTTTCTATTTCTTTATAATGTGTTCTGTCTTCAATTAAAACCGGAAAAATTTTGCGAATTTCTTTGTACATTTCTCCCGTTTTAGAAGATAACTTTTCTTCAATTTTCAAACAGTCGGTGGCCTGCGCCAATGCCATAAACTGAATGGAAATCACCTGAAAAGCATTTTCAACAACCATTTTGGCAATCAGCGCCGAGTTTGTCCCCATGCTCACAATATCCTGATTATCATTGTTATTTGGAATGGAATGTACATAATTCGGAAATGAAAGCGTTTGACATTCCGCTGTTGTTGAAGTAGCGGTAAACTGCACTGCCTGTAAACCGTAATTCAACCCGAGAACGCCCAAGTTAACAAACGGAGGCAATATTTCATTAATTCTGTCATGACAAAGATAATTTAATTGCCTTTCCATCAGCATTGTCAGCTTGGTAATAACGATTTTCAATTTGTCCATTTCAAACGAAATGTAATCGCCGTGAAAATTCCCGCCATGCAGCACGTTTCGACTCACAGGATCAATAACCGGATTGTCACAAACTGAATTAAACTCGTTGATTATCACCGCTTCCGCATTGGAAATCTCGTCATACACCACGCCCAAAATTTGCGGCACACAACGCAAAGAATAATAACTTTGTACTTTTTGTTTAAATATTTTCTCGTCTTTGTTCATATTCGCATAGAGTTTATTCTCTCGCTTTTGCAATAGTTTACTGTCTTTTGAAATCTCGCGCATAAGGGCTGCCACTTCCGTCTGCCCGGCATGTTTTTTTGTTTGATTCAGTTCCTGCGAAAAACCATCATCATACGCTTGTGTCAGTTCGTTTATCCATACCGATGCCAAAATTGCCAGATCAAGCAAACGTTTGGCATACAATACATTCACCAATCCGATACCAGACATTACCGAAGTGCCGTTTGTTGCCGACAATCCTTCGCGAATACGGATTTTAAAAGGCTGCAATCCGTTTTCCCTCATCACTTCAGCAGACTCGCGCCATTCGCCTTTGTAATGCACCTTGCCTTCTCCTATCAACGCCAGAGCAATGTGCGCCAATTGCACCAAATCGCCGCTTGCGCCCACGCTGCCGTGTTCGGGGACAAACGGATAAATTTCGCGATTGATAAACTCCACAAGCAGTTCTACCAATTCCAAATGCACGCCGGAACGCGCCTGCAGGAAAGTTCCCAAACGCGCTGCCAGTGCTGCCCGCACATACAGATCAGGCAACGGATTTCCAACTCCGGCAGAATGGCTGCGAATAATGTTGTATTGCAACTGCGTGAGGCAATCATCGTCAATGCGATACTGCGCCATAGTACCAAAGCCGGTGTTGATGCCGTAAATTATTTTGTCGGAAGCAAAATCTTTTAAAAACTGAAAACAGCCGGCAACGGATTTCTTTATATCATTGGATAAAACTATATGTTCTTTTTCAAACAGTATATTTTCCAATGTTTTTTGTGTTAAAACAAAACCTTCATTATTATCTATTATCATAATTATACAGAGGTATTGGTTTGGGATGCAAGCATTAGCCTGTATTTTCCGGATTATGTTTGAAAAAGATTGCCTGCCTTTGCGCCATTTATACAAGAAAGCGGGCAGAAAGATAAGGTAATATGTATGCCGGAAGAATTTTTCATTCTGCCGAATAAAGCGCAATATTTTAAAAGTAATTTATCCATATCAATAATATTGGCGGCAAAGATATACATAATTTCCGAAATATCAGACAGGTTTTATGGATTTTTTTTGTTTTTAGCTGTTTTTGAGAATGAAATATGGGAGATTAACCTGCTATTCCTACTCAAAGCCATAACGAACCAATAGCTGTTTTGAATTAAAAGCGTGTAGACACAAATTAAGGCATCATATATAGTTGCTCCTTAAAAAGATCACAAATCATTTATTAATAAATAATTATGAATGAAAATCAGAAGAAAAATTGCAGGGTTTTAATCAATATAGACATAAAACCCTGCAAAATAAATAATGTTTTTCTTTTTCTGTTACTTTTGTGTCAAGGCAAAAGTAACAGTGGAGTCTGCTTTTACAATTTGCAGCAATTAAAAAAATCTTTCCAAAAGTCCGGATATGATTTGGCAACACATTCGGCATTTTCGACAGTTATATTTCCCGTAGCATTCACAGATGCGACAGCCAGCGACATGGCAATTCTGTGATCACCTTGCGTATCAACTGTGGCAGAACCTGCGGAACTTCCGGTAATGTACATTATATCGCTTTCCAGTTCTATTTTTACGTTAAGTTTGGCAAATTCACGCTGCAGAACACCTGCCCTGTCGCTTTCCTTGTTTTGCAGCCGCAGTGCGCCTTTTATCATGCTTACGCCCTGGCAGTTTGCCGACAGTGCAACAATAGCCGGAAACAAATCCGGGCAATCGGTTGCATCAAATTCAAATGAATTGAGCTGTTTTTTTTCGACAGTAATTTTATTTTCATCGATCGTAACACTGGCGCCGCAAAGCCGCAATACATTAATCATTGCTGCATCAGCCTGTGCAGACTTGTGATTCAAATTTTCAACAGTAATGCTGCCGCCTGTCGCTGCAGCCGCAAGCAGGCACGATGCTCCGCTCCAATCGCCTTCCATGTTCATAGTGCAGGCTTGATAGCTTTGATTACCCTCGATGAAAAAACGCTTATAACTTTCGTTAATGATTTTTATTCCAAACAGCTGCAAAATATTTACAGTCAAATCAATATAAGGTTTGCTGTGCAGATTTTCGACAGTTACAACCGAATTTTCCTCACAAAGCGGCAGTATCATCAATAAGCCCGAAAGCGTTTGCGACGTAACGCCTGCATTTATTTTTATCTTTCCGCTTCTTAATTTTCCTTTTATCCGTAAAGGCAAATATTTTTCGTTGCCGCACTGCAAGCCAAGCAAATTCAGAGATTCCGCCAAATCGCCGATATTCCGTTTCAAAAGAGAGTTTTTGCCCGATACTTTAAAGTCGTCTGAAAAAAAGCCGACAACAGGAGCAAACATCCTTGCGCATAATGCCGATTCTCCACAATATAAGTCTGTTATCCTGTTTATTGATTTGCCGGTTATCCGCACTGTGTTTTTATATATTTGTATTTCCGCTCCAAGCGATTTTATTATGTTCATTGCAACTGCGGCATCATCGCATAAGGCGGTAACACCTTTGATAACTGTCGTTCCGTTGCATAAAACTGCAGCTGCCAACACCCGTATCAACATGCTTTTTGAAACAGGCGCATAAATATTTCCTTCTATTTTACATGGATTTAATTCTATCAGCATGGTTATAAATTTAATATTTTACGCATCGAAGCGATATCGGGCTGCTGCCGCGTAAAAATCTTATATGCTGCAATACCCTGATGCAGCAGCCAAAATCTGCCATCTATACACTTACATCCTTTCAACTGCGCTTTTATTAATAAATCGGATTGATGAGGCGAAGCATCAAAAATAATCTGCCGTGAATTCAAATACCGTTCATCAATCACATTAATATTTGCAGGCAAGGCATTTACAATCATTTTTTTGTTTGAAAGATTATCGCTGATTTCGTCGATATTTATTACATCGCAATTTATTTTTTCGGCAAGACTGCCTGCCCTGTCCGGCGTTCGATTTGCTACGGTAATCTTTGCGCCAAGCCTGTGCAAAGCAAAGGCAACAGCTCTTCCTGCACCTCCCGCGCCGACAACCAGACATTCTTCGCCTGCAACACTGACGTCAAAATCGATCAATGTTTGCAATACGCCCAGATAATCAGTATTGTATGCCTTCAATTTATTGCCGGCGTGAGAAACAATCACATTTGTTGCGCCTGTAATTTCGACTGTTTCGTCCATTTCATCAACAACAGTTAATGCTTCTACTTTTATGGGTATCGTAACGTTTACGCCACATAATATTTTACTTCGCAACAGATTTTCCACATATTTCACGTCAACGGTTTCGATCAATGAATATTCATAACCGCAATCTCCGTATGCCGCCTTAAACAAGGCAGGGCTTTTACTGTGCGCTATCGGTTTTCCGACAAGTGCAAATTTTTTCATTGTTTTAAGATTTTTTTCAGCTCATCAACTGTCATCTGGCCTGCCGCCGATTCGCATCCTTTTTCACAAGCGGCATAAATAAACGGAGAGCCGAGCATTAAACTTCTTATTCGCGATTCTTTTCCCGATTCGCCCATTGCAAATGCTACGATTTGGCTTTCGTTTTGATACAGCGAAAGAACAGTTGAATTATCATCAGCCGTTTGCGCATAAGTTACAATTTTAATTAAGTCGGGATTAAGCGCTTTCGCACGTGCGACAATATTTTTAAGCGTATCAATATCAGGCGTTTCGTTAAAATTATGATATGATATTATTATTTTACAATTATAATAATCAGCAGCATTGATAAGCATTTTACGATAATTTTCATCCGATTCGAGTTCAATGTCAACATAGCCGGCGCCGTTTTTTATTGCAGCTGTCAACAATTCCAGCCGCTTGTCATTATCGTAAATTCCTGCACGGCAAGTTGCAATTATCGGAATGTCGAATGCCAAAAGTTTTTTTAATTCCGGAATACCTGGCTGTATTTTGTCTAAACGCAACTCTGCCATTTCGCACTGTTTCAATATTTCAATGCACTTATCAATATCCTGTTCTATGATGCTTACACAAATCATAAATTATTTGAAAGTAGAAATTAATGTTTTAAAGGCGTCAATTTTTATGTTCTTTTCGGTTGCTCTTCCTATTCCGTCCAGTAACACAAAATTTATTTCATCATCATTCTTTTTCTTGTCGGCAATAATGGCATTCGACAGTAATTCGTCATCAATATCCGTGTAATATGGCAAGCCAAGCCGCATAAACAGATGTTTCATGCTTTCAATGACATCGCTTGAAATCAAACCGAAATGCTTTGATAATTTCGCAGCAAACATCATTCCGATACTTACGGCAAATCCATGCGAAACATTGTCATTTGCTTCAATTGCGTGAGCAAGCGTATGTCCAAAATTCAAAATTCGCCGTTCACCTTTTTCAAATTCATCACGACCGATAATCTCGGCTTTGTGCCGTATTGACTTTGTAATCAGTTTTTGCAAAACTGTTTTATCGCGTTTTAGAATATCATTTGATTTGGTTTCAATAGATTTAAACATGCCGACATCTTTTATGAGAGCAATTTTAATAATTTCGCTCAATCCGCAGAGAAATTCTTTTTGAGGAAGAGTATCAAGCATATTTGTATCGCAAATCACAAACTCGGGCTGATTGAAAGTTCCTATCATATTTTTAAAACCGCAAAAATTTACTCCGTTTTTTCCTCCAACCGAAGCATCCGCCTGCGAGAGCAGCGATGTTGAAATAAATCCGAACGGCAAGCCGCGCATATAAACAGATGCCGTAAATCCTGCAATATCACAGGTAATTCCTCCGCCAACTCCAACAATAAACGCCGATCTGTCAACTTGAAACTCAATCAGTTTTAAAATTATATTCTCAACGGTTTTAAGCGTCTTATTACTTTCGCTTGCCTGTATTTTTATACATTGAAAATTTTTGAAAAAACCGCCGTATAAATCAAAAATATTTTCATCGATTATAAGAATTGCCTTTTGAGCAGGCAAATAATTTTGAAGATTAATAAAATTTTCGCCTGTAAGTATTTTTGAACGTTTGCCTGCAACTGTTTTTATTTCTATAGTTTGCATGTTTGTGCTTTAATTGTTCGCAAAGTTAAATATTTTGTCGTAATATTATATTTTATTTGGAACAAATAATTAATAACTCACGTTACGCAGGACAGTCAAAGTTACATTGCTCCGAGCGGGCAGATGCCTTTTTGCTTCGGGAAGCTACCTTTTCGTGGGGCTTTCGAGGCACCTTCAATGTCGGTAGAAAGAAAAACAAAACCTGTCAGGTTTACAATAAAAACTCTGACCGATTATGCGTAACATCAGTTACTAAAATAATAACTGTTTTGAATTTAGGATTATTTAATATAGTATATTTATACTCCGCACGGATTAAAATTGTGAGATGAAAAAAGAAAAAATAAGCATCTTTGTGGTGTTAAATCCGATGCAGGATGCTTACAGAAATGAATCTCTCAAAAGAAGAAATCCGGACGCTAAATTACGTCGCCTGAAGTATAGGAACTTGTGTGGCTGTATGGAAAAATGTTTGCATAATTTAATGCTTGATTCTTTTTTTTCTTATCTCACAGTTGCAGCACGCGCGTGGTATGATAAAAAATAAAAATCCAATAAAATTATCATAAAAGATGATTTATGTGTTAAAAAAAAGTTATATCTTTGCAGGCGTTAAACAAAAAAGATCTTAAATCTCATTTACAACCTAAATATATGGTTTATACATTAAAAAAAGTATCATACAGAATAGCAAGGTATATATACGTATTGAGTAAAAGTCCGTTAAAAAGTTGGATAAAGTTGCTTTTCAAGAAAAGCAGTAAAATACTGTTTGAAGCCATTATTATACAATATTCCGTTTACGATAGGTCTGCAAGTCTCTTTTCCGGAGAATATGTCGCTCCGCAAGAACGTTTGATTGGAAATGAGGATTATGAAAAAGATATTCTTCCGAAAGTTAAAAACAGATGAAGTACAAGCCTTTGAATATTTTGCAGATCTTTGCTTCCAAATTTTGGGGAGGCGGAGAACAATATGTTTATGATTTATCCGTGAAATTGCTGGAAGATAAAAGTCGGGTATTTTTTGTACACAGGAAAAGCAAGGATATCGAAAACCGGATTGGTGTTCTCAATAGATGCAGTTGTGCTCTTCCGTTAAGAAATTGCTTTGATTTGTATTCTATCGTCCGTATTGCGGGATTGATTAAAAAGCAGGACATTGATCTGATTCATACGCATCAATTCAAAGATGCGTTTATCGCTCTTTTCGCCCGGATTATCAGCAGGCAAAAGGTGAAGATTATCCTTTCGCGTCATTTGGTAAGAAAAGCCAAAACGGGCTTCCTGTATACCTGGCTGTATAAACAAATTGATAAAATAATATTTGTATCGCAATTTGCCATGGACCGGTTTTTATCGTCGGCGCCTGTTATTGGGAAAGATAAAATGGTCGTCGTGCACAACAGTATAGTTCCTTCTTTGCCTGAAGAGACGGCCTTGGATCTCCGGACTAAATATGGCTTGACTCAGGATGACATTTTACTGGTTTTTACCGGGCGGATATCTTCGGAAAAAGGCATCGATATATTGATTCGTTCATTATCCCGGTTAAAAGATCCGAATGTCTTTTTATTCATCGTCGGGAAGGGAAAAGAAACCGATGAAAAGGAACTGCGGGCATTGGTCGTTTCTTCCGGGCTTGAAAATAACGTTTACTTTACAGGGTTTGTGGAAAATGTGCAGACGATTATCAATCAGTCGGATATAGGGATATTGCCTTCCGTTGTAGAAGAAGCTTTCGGACTTTCCGCGATTGAATTCATGCAGGCGGGAAAGCCGGTTATTACCACTGATAATGGAGCGCAAAAGGAGTATATTGTTCCTTTTCAGGATGGCATACTGGTTCCTCCTTCGGATGTCGTCGCCTTATCGGAGTCCATTCGCTTTTTAGCCGGGAATAAGGAAAAACGACTGGAAATAGGACGGAAAGCCGGGCAAACATTTGAACGGAAACTATCCTATTCATTTTTTTACGACAAGATCATTTTCATTTATAACGAGGTTAATAAGTCATGAAGATCGGATTTGACGCCAAAAGAGCCGTTCAAAACAATACGGGTCTGGAAAACCACAGCCGGTTCGACTGGGAAAAAAGTGCGAAAGAGTATCTTAATGTGTACGGATACATGTTGAAAATATAAAATTATATTATAATGAACACGCAGATTAATAAAAACATTGCCCTTGTCGAACTGGGAGGGTCGCATACCGAATGTATGCATTTGCAAATAAAAGCGCTGAAGGAATCGGGATATAAGGTATTCATCGTTTGTAATTCATCCCTATTTGACGATTTTCCGGATAAACAGCTGTTCGACGGTTATCAGCTGCATCAAATCGAACATTCGGTGAAAAGCAAGATTAGGTGTATATTAAGAACAAGAAAATTCTTTAAAAGAAACAGTATCTCCTCTGTTGTTTTCAATACATCCGAGATTAATATTGTGAGAAATTTACTCCTGCTGCCCCTGCCCGCGGTAACAAATTATGTCGGGATAGTGCACAATGGCAAATATCTGGAAAGTTCGACTTCCTGTAAAATGGTTTCGAGAAGAGTGAAGAAATATTTTGTGCTGAGCACAACAGTTAGGGACTGTCTGAATATTAAATTGAATGTCAAAGTCGATGCGTTTTATCCGGTTTACTTTCCCGAATACCGCAAAGCCGATTTGCCCGATAAGCATAGCGGCGATATATGGATTACCGTGCCGGGAATCATATCGCCGGAAAGAAAAGATTTGGATTCACTGCTAACATCCATCGAAAACACTGAACTGGACAAATCGGTTCATCTCATTCTGCTGGGAAAAATACACGGGGACAAATATCCTGAACTTGCCGGACGAATCAGCAGCCTGTCAAAATCAAACAACATTGTAATGTTCGATTCTCGTGTGCCAAACGATATTTTTTCATCGTACATGAATCTCTCCGACATTGTAATGCCGCTCTTATCTATGGAGACATACGGGAAATATCGAATATCCGGCTC
>JAISDB010000145.1 GCA_031265155.1 Prevotellaceae bacterium
GCTGTTCGGTCACTGGGCATCCGAATCTTTTGCCGGCGCTTTAATGGGATATGCCATCGGAAAATCGGTCGGTCGCAGTTTTAACCAATTGTTGAACGATGATAACGGGAAAAAAGTAAATTATTCGCTGTATCCTACCCTTAATGGTATCGGGATTAGGATAGATTTTTGATAATTAGATGTATAAGGATACCTATTTTTATTGATTAAATTTTAAGATTATGTCAACAGAAGACAACAACCCGGCGCAAAACGCGCCAAAAACGTTCTCCGAAATCATGGAGCAACTGAATGCAGTCCTGGACAAAGCTGCGAAGGCAGTCTCGGCAGGTACTCCGATTGACCCTGCAACGCTGCAACAAATCATGAATTTGATACACAGCGCTGAAACCAGTTTTGCCCCATTCGCGAACACGTTCACGCCGAAAGACCGCACGCGGCTCGTGGGCGGTGGTATCAAGAACCTTGGATTCATCGAAACGGCTTATGAAAGCGCGTCGGCAAATTCGCAGAGATAAAAACTTTGTTGGATAAAAAAGTATCCAAATCGGCTATTGCGCGGATTTTGGGAGTGCATCGGCTTACAGTAGCAAAATTTGCGAAAGAGATTTTGTAAAAAATTATTAAGGAACGACTGTTTAAGACAGTTCTTTAGGCAGTGAAACCAATTCTCTGTCTAATTTGATTTGCTTTTTTTCGCCACGGTCGCCGGTTACGTAGTAGTAAACAGCATAGCTATCCGTCATTTTTTTAGCAAAAGATTCGCGGATTCGTGAAAGTTTTTCGTTTAGCGAACTGTCTGCAGGCGAGCATATTCTTTTGACGCTGTCGTGCATGCCGGTTTGATTTTCGCGGTTTGAGATGGTTTGATATATTTTCATTAATTCTGATTCATAGTCGGACAGCTGTTTCAAAATGATTCCTTCTGGATGCCTTAAAAACAAGATAAACAAAGCTTTGGGCAATGTTGACATTTTGATTTCCATACTTCCGTAATCGGGAAGATATATACTGTATTCCGAATCAATTACAAGGCGGCTTATTTTCATGCTCCAGTTTGTTCTTGCGCCTGCGTCTTCTGCAAGTGTTGCAAGCGCTTCGCGAATAACTTCTTCATATATGCCCAATCGCTTTGCTTCACGTATAGAATTTTTGATTTTTTCGATAACATTATATTCTTTTGCGGAATAGCTGGCATAAGACCACAACAATTCGGACTGAGCGCCTGCCTCCATGTTGATAGAAGTTTCTTCCCTGTCGGCATCAGCATCAAAAAGTCCTTTAAAAATCTTATCCTTCAAAGAAAACGACTTGCGCTTTGCCCTGTGAGCAGGTTTACTGCATTTTATTATTTCAAAATCTGCAGGAATATCCTGCTCATTCGAATCAGCTACTGCATCTGCGGAACTACAAGGCAGTATTTCGATTACAAGGCTTTCGGCATATTTTTCAATTTGCTCCCAAAAATATTCTGTCCTTGACAAATCGAATTGAAAATATTCGAAAGTAAAATTATCCGGTTCCGAATCATTTACAAGCCTGAACAAACCGGGATTAACAACATTCCCATAATCCAAAGCAGAAAAAAGCTGCCGGGTTTTGTCGAGAGTAGAAAGGTTTAATCTAACGGTTGAACTTTTTACTGACATTTGTTTCTCAAAGCCCGATTTGTCAGTAATATATGGATAACAATAATTTACCAGTTCCCACAAATCTCCGTGAGCATTTATAAAGTCGTCGTTTATTTTCGGAAAATAGATAAAATCAAATCCTTTTTTCTTAAATTCATCTGTTATTTTTTCCAGATTATTTTTAATAAAATGATTTGAAAGTTTATCGTAACAGCTCTCAACATAAATGATTTGGGATGCAATCAATTCATGTCTTTCGGTCGATTGCAGCATTACTGTCTTATTTTTTCGCATTTCCGGTATGTCCATAATTTTATGTTTTATTCATGCAAAATTAAATATAATTATTTGCAATCCGAAAACAGTTGCAACCTTGCAAAAATCCATATCGCATCAGAAGTACATTTATCTTTGCATCATGTTTAACAATTTAATGCATAAAAATATGAAAGTAAATGTTTTTAATTTAATCATTTTGGATGAAAGCGGCTCGATGGAATCAATCAAAAAACCATCGCTCACAGGACTGAACGAAACTCTGCAGTCTATTCAAAATGCACAGGAAACGCACCGTGAACTGCAAAACCACTTTGTAACGCTTGTATCATTCAATTCAGACAGAGTCAAAACCATTTTAGACCTTGCACCTGCTTCGGACATCCGAATGCTGACAGGCAGAGATTATCAGCCAAACAGCTGTACACCGATGTACGATGCAATGGGCAGCAGCCTTTCAAAGCTGCGTCATCAGTTGAATGAAAACGAAAAAAATCAGGTTTTAGTTACGATTATTACCGATGGCTATGAAAATGCTTCGATTGAATATTCCGACAAAATGATTAAGCATTTGGTAGAGGAATTGAAACATGCGGATTGGGTTTTTACCTACATCGGCGCCAACCATGATGTGACAGCCGTGGCGGATTCTTTATCCGTCAACAATAAAATGTCTTTTAATGCGGATGAGGCAGGAGTCCTCTGCATGTTGGAAAAAGAACGCAGCTCTCGCTCAAATTTTTTCAGGAAAGTATCTGCAAAGTTATTTGACAGCAGTATCAATTTGCAGGAAGATTATTTTGAAGCAGATGAAGCAACAGACAGTGCAGCAAAAGAAAAATAGATGAAAATTCTTTTTAGCAAAATGGATGCTTATCAATTTTTGATAAGCATCCATGCTTTTATCTCTGAAAAAGATATTTGTTAAGAAACGGCTGTTTTTTGCTTTTTGGTTGAAAGTCAAACGCACGGAATAAACGTCATACTAATTCTCCATACAGGTCATAATCTTCACTTTCAGTGATTTTTACGTTTACAAAATCACCTGCCTGCGGCAAACTGTTCCCTGCGGATGCAAGCGGAATCAATACCTCATTGTCGATTTCCGGCGAATCATATTCGGTACGGGCTACAATGTAATCGGATTCAATTCTATCTACAATTACACAATACTTCTTTCCAACCCGACTTGCATTCAATTCTTTGGAAATTGAATTTTGGATATCCATTATCTCATCGGCGCGGGCATTTTTAATGATTTCGGGAATATTGTCTTCAAAATTCAGCGCCGAAAATGTTCCTTCTTCTTCGGAATACGGAAATACGCCGAGCCTGTCGAACTTCACATCCCGAACAAAATTTTTCAGCTCGTCAAAAGCATTTTCATCTTCGCCGGGATGACCTACTAAAAGCGTCGTCCGCAATGCAATATCAGGAATTTGCTTTCGCAAATTTTCTATCAGCCTGTAAATTTCGACGTTTGAGTTGCGGCGCATTTTTTGCAGCACATTATTATTGATATGCTGAAAAGGAATATCAACGTACTTGCAAATTTTCGGATTGCCTGCCATTTCGGCGATAACATCTTCGGGAAAGCCTGATGGATAGGCATAATGCAGGCGTATCCAGCTTATTCCGTCTATTCGGCTGAGCCTGTCAAGCAATTCGGCAAGTTTCTGCTTTTTGTAAATATCCAGTCCGTAATATGTCGTATCCTGTGCAATTACAAGCAATTCCCTGACACCGTGTTCTGACAAAAGCCGCGCTTCGGCAAGCAGCTGCTCGATGCCAATAGATTCGTATTTCCCGCGAATCAGCGGAATTGCACAATACGAGCATCGCCGGTTGCAGCCTTCGGCAATTTTAAGGTAGGCATAGTGCTTCGGCGTGGACATGCAGCGTTCGCCAATCATTGACTGCCTGTATTGCATGCCTGTTCTTGCAACTATGTCTTTAAGGCTTTTTACTCCGAAGAAGCTGTCAACTTCCGGAATTTCGGCTCGCAGTTCATTGGCATAACGTTCTGCCAAACAGCCGAAAACAAAAAGGTGTTCTATTTCTCCTCTGCGTTTTGCTTCAACAAACCGCATAATGGTATTTATCGATTCTTCCTTTGCCGCGGAAATAAATCCGCATGTATTTATCACAACAGTTTTTGCAGATGCATCGTTGCTGTCGAATATGACACGATAGCCGTTAGCCGTAAACTGTGCGCTTAAATATTCGGAATCGACAATGTTTTTTGAACATCCGAGAGTTATAAGATTAATTTTTTTCAATATTTACCGTATTCTGATTTAAATCGCCGAATAATGATTCGACAAACCTGTTTTTGTCGAAAACCTGTAGATCGTTTATGCCTTCTCCTACTCCAATGAATTTTACAGGAATCTTAAACTGGTCGGATATACCCAAAACCACTCCGCCTTTTGCCGTGCCGTCGAGTTTGGTAACTGCAAGCGAAGTTACAACAGTAGCCTTTGTAAATTCCTTTGCCTGCTGAAAAGCGTTTTGCCCTGTGGAGCCATCAAGAACAAGCAGTACGTCGTGAGGAGCATCGGGAATGACTTTTGTTAAGACATTGCGAATTTTTGTAAGTTCATTCATCAGGTTTATTTTGTTGTGCAGACGTCCTGCCGTGTCAATAATTACAACATCTGCGCTGTTGGCAACGGCGGATTTTACAGTATCGTAAGCAACCGAAGCCGTATCGGAACCCATTTGCTGCTTTACTATTTCTACTCCTGCTCTCTCAGCCCATACCGTAAGCTGGTCAACAGCGGCAGCGCGAAAAGTATCGGCAGCGCCGAGATAAACTTTTTTGCCTTCTGTTTTCAACTGTGCTGCAAGCTTGCCGATTGTTGTAGTTTTACCCACGCCGTTAACTCCAACAACCATTATCACATAAGGCTTTTTTGAAAAGTCGAAAGGCGTTTTGCCGTTGGCAGAGCCGTTTTCCTCGAGAAGCGAAGCAATTTCTTCTCTTAATATTTTGTTCAGTTCTGCCGTATTTATATATTTATCGCGAACAGCACGCTTTTCGATGCGCTCGATGATTTTTACAGTGGTTTCAACTCCAACGTCAGACGTTATCAGGATTTCTTCGAGATTATCGAGTACATCATCATCCACTTTTGACTTTCCAACAATTGCACGTGAAATTTTAGCAAGCAATCCTGTTTTGGTTTTCTCCAAACCTTTGTCCAATGTTTCCTTTTTTTCTTTTGAAAATAATCCGAAAATTGCCATTTTAACTGTTTTATATCTTGTATTTTGCCGCAAAGTTAATAAAAAATATTGAGTATGCCTGCAGCTTACAGAATTAATATTTTCAGTTTTTTGGTGTCAAAAAACTGAAAATTAAAAACAGTTTTGTATATTTGCACCAGAATATAAACAGTTGAAAATATGCAGAAAAAAAGAAGTGAAATATTGAACTCATGGTATTCATTATCTTTAAGTTGCAACATGCCAATTTTTTGAAGAGCATAAGAAATAATTGCGGAAGTTCAATATCAATTAACAGTATAAGTAAAAAGTCAAGCTATAAAAAAGTACAACAAAAGTGATACAGAGAGATTATCTTTTAAGAGAAATTGATAAAATCGGAGCGATATTGAGTGCTGTTCGACAGAAAATCTTTGGTGAAAAAGAGAACCTGGCAATAACTTTCGAAAAATAGATTGAAGATACAAAAGGGATGCTGTTACGCGCAATGAACTTTGACCTTGATAAATTTTTAAACTTGAATATTGAAGGTTCAGGTATATAGGTCAAATTTCAGGCTATTTTGAGGACTTGTGTTCAACAGTCCAAAATTCAGGCTGAAAATTTTGTTGATTTATTACGGATAAAAAATGGACTGTTATTTTTGCGCTGTAAAATTGAAACGGACACGGGCAATGCTGAAGAGTAACCCGTAGGGGTTCAGTTGTAAGCGACCTTTCCCTGATAGAATCCAAAGAAGAATGGACAGGATTAAAGGCCCTGGTAAAAATAGAATCGGAACATTATATTAAAAATACCGGCGAGACGGAAAAAGAAACCCGCCTTTATATCAGTAGCCTTCAAGCCGATGCCGTATTGATAAACCGGTCGGTACGTGCCCACTGGGGATTTGAGAACTCTTTGCATTGGGTACTTGATGTGGGATTCAATACAGTAATTTAATGAGTTCTACAAATAGATGGAAATTTAGCGGCAAGGAAGAGCAAACGATGGCTCACCAGCAAAACTCCGTGTTTAGGCTATAGGTCAAAAAATGGGAAAGTGTTATTTTTGTATTCTATGCAAGCAGAGAATCCTTATGTAAAGTTGTTTCAACTCATTCTTCCGTTGGATATCGCCTCGTTTTTTGATTTGGTTGATGTAACGGAAGAAGACGTGGCAAATAGGCGGGCACTTCATCTGTATCTGGACGAAAAGCCGGTTGTTCCCGCCGGTTATAAATTCTCCGACCTCTCCCCCAATGGTTTTATGAGGCCGGAAGTATTCAAGATTTTCCGATACGTGACAGGCATGTTCGCCGTCGCCGGTGAAGTGTGATTATCATGCTCGGCACAAAAAAAGAGAACCTGCATGCAAGTTCTCTTCTTCAAAGTCGAATGATTCTTACTTCACAACTTTAGCCAATCCTGCGCCGGGTTTGAATTTAACCACACTACGCGCCGCAATGTTAATCGGTTTCTTTGTTTTCGGATTAACTCCCCTACGGGCTGCCTTTTTAACTACAGAGAAAGAGCCGAATCCTAACAACGAAACTTTCTCACCTTTTGCAACTGCGCCTTCAACTGTTTTAATGAAAGCATCTACTGTTTTTCTCGCATCAACTTTGGAGAGTCCTGCATTTTTAGCGACTTCACCAATAAAAACTGTCTTGTTCATAGAAAATAAATTTTAATTTAGTAAACATAAATATGATATATAAAAAGTATCTCTCTACATCCCATTTTTGGGCGGTAAAGATACGCTTATTTTTGATATCATGCAATCTTTTCAATCTTTTTTTGTACGAAATATATGTTTTTCAACATGAAAGCACCAAATAACGGCATTTTTTTGTATTTTTGCCCCCTGAAAAAAATTTATGACGAATGAATCAACGCGGCTTTAATCCATTTTCAAACATTCCCGTGGTGACAAAAAACTTGATTATTATCAATGTTCTTTTTTGGCTCGCTACGATGATCATGACGAAATTAGACCTGACGGAAATGCTGGGTCTTCATTATCCGGCTTCCAACGGATTCTATCTTCATCAAATCATCACCTACATGTTCATGCACGGTTCATTGAGCCACCTGTTCTTTAACATGTTTGCCGTCTACATGTTCGGGCGCATGCTCGAATCCGTCTGGGGCACCAAAAGGTTCCTTACCTACTATATGATAACCGGTATTGGCGCCGGCCTGGTCAATATTCTGGTCGCATACGTGCGGATAAAAGTAGCCGAAGCTGACTTAAGCCCCGATGTGATAACCGAAATATACCGGGAAGGATACGGCATTCTCCGGAGAGGCATGAATTATACCGACCCGGCACGTGGCCAATTGAACATCCTGATAAACTCAATCACGGTCGGAGCATCGGGCGCTGTATTCGGGATTCTGCTTGCATTCGGCATGTTATTTCCAAACATGCAATTATATATAATCCCACTTCCTTTTCCGGTAAAAGCAAAATACATGGTCATAGGATATGGAATAATCGAACTTTTTGCAGGTATCGTGGATATGAGAGGCGACAATGTGGCTCACTTTGCCCATCTCGGCGGGATGTTATTTGGTATCATTCTTGTTCTATACTGGAGAAAAAAAGACAGAGACAATGGGAGATATTTTTACTGAAATAAACCGGAGGTTTAACGCCGGCTCGATATTAGCCAAATACATATATATTAATGTAGGGATTTTTATCATCATAAGGCTGGCGATTATCATCATGCGTCTTTTCATAAAAGACGCTTCTTTCCTTGAATACATACAAATGCCGTCGTCGTGGTCGTTGCTTGCATACCGTCCATGGACGATTTTTACCTATATGTTCGTTCACTTCGATTTCCTGCACATACTGTTTAATATGCTATGGCTGTACTGGTTCGGGAAAATATTTCTCATGTTTTTTAACGGACGCCAATTGGGAGGGCTTTATGTGTTGGGAGGAATCGCCGGAGGATTGCTGTTTGTCATTTCATACCAAATCTTCCCTTTCCTGAGACAGTTTTCCGAAAACAGTTTCCTGATAGGCGCTTCGGCATCCATCATGGCAATCGTGTTTGCCGTATCGTTTTATCAAAAAGATTACACCATCAACCTACTGTTGCTGGGACGCGTAAAACTTATTTATCTTGCAATAGGCGTTTTTCTGCTGGACATCATTGCCATTACGTCCGAAAACACCGGCGGACACATTGCCCATATAGGCGGCTCGCTGCTCGGAATCTTCTTTGCCTCCCGGTACCAAAAGGGCAAGGATATAACAAACTTTATGAACAGGATTATCGATAAATTTGTTAATCTTATAACCCGCAAGCCTTCGTTTAAGGTTTATCGTAAGGAGACGCACAATGCCCGCAACAGGAAAAATGGCCGGGTGGAAACGGATGACGAATATCGCCGCCGGAAAAATAATGAAAACCGGATTATTGATGAGATATTAGATAAACTTAAACGCTCGGGATACGGGAGTCTTTCGACGGAAGAAAAAAAGAAACTATTCGATGCGAGCAGGCAATAAAAAACAAACAGGAAACAAAAAACGGACAGGGAGCAAAAAACGGACAGGGAGCAAAAAAACAGAATGGTTAACGCCGTTCAAAGTATTATTTCATTCCTTTTTTGCCTCACTGAATGTTATTTTAGCAATACTCCTTATCGCGTCCGCCTATTCCGACATGATCTCTCCCGAAAAATACGTGTTGTTTGCTTACCTCGGACTTGTCTTCCCTATTCTTTTATTTGCCAACATCTGCTTTTTCATTTACTGGATGATTACAAAAAAATGGCTGTTCGTATCCATAATAGTATTAACTTTCGTCGTTTGCTGGACGCCCTTTTCGCGTTACTGCCCGTTTCATATCAAAACAAGGGTATTACCGCAGGATAACGTTATCAAAGTCCTTTCATATAATGTAATGAGTTTCGCGTACACAGACCATACGAAAGAATCGCCGAACAAAATCATACAGTATATAGCCGAATCGGATGCGGATATCATTTGTTTGCAGGAATACATGGTAAGCTCGCGTTCGAACCTGATGAATTCCGAAGAGGTCGCCGATGCACTGCCAATGTATCCCTATATAGCGGAAATCATTTTTTCATCGCCGGAAAACAAACGCTATAAATACGGGCTTGCCGTACTGTCTAAATTCCCGATTACAAAATCGCGGAGAATAGTGTTTTCATCAGCATACAACGGGGCCTCCATACACGAGATCATCGTGCGGGGCAAAAAAATCATCCTTGTCAATAATCATCTGGAGTCATTCAAACTCACAGCCGAAGACCGTTCCAAATATTCGGACATGATTACGCATGCAAGTCTCGAATCGTTCGACGAACTGCGGGGTTCCATACAGCAAAAGCTGGGGCAGGCATTCCGCGTTCGTGCCAAACAGGCGGAAACCGTCGCCGGCGAGATCCGTAAAGCAAACGGATATTATACCATCGTTTGCGGAGATTTCAACGACACGCCCATTTCATACGCTCACCGAACGATTCAAGGCCCGTTATCGGACGCTTATGCCAACTCCGGTTTCGGCATGGGGACATCCTATAACCAGAACTTTTTCCTGTTCCGTATCGACCATATACTGTATTCGCCAAGCATGGAAGCCTATAATTGCACGGTCGA
>JAISDB010000192.1 GCA_031265155.1 Prevotellaceae bacterium
GGCGTTAAAACGGAATTCCGTCAAGCGTAGCGAGACATTAATTCCGTTAGCCGTCGAGACGTTAGCGGGTCGCCGAGAAGGCTCGCCTTGATTTTTTGCTTCTTTTGTATCAAGACAAAAGAAGAGAAAATAAGATTTTATTTGCATGGTTTTAATCAATATAGACATAAAACCCTGCATTTTTTTCATCTGATTTTCATTTATTACTATTTGTTAATAAATGCTTTGTGACCTTTTTAAGGAGCAACTTTTTAAAATCATTCTGCTATTACTCCCGATCCTGTCAGTTCGTCGCCATCGTACCATGCGGCAAACTGTCCGGCAGTAATTCCGCGCTGAGGCTCGTCGAAAACAATGTATAAGCCTTCTTCCCTGCGTACAAGCCGCGCTTTCTGCAAAGGCTGACGGTAACGAATGCGTACAAGATAATCGCGCTCTTCGCCTGCGCGCATCGATTCGTTATCATTGATATAATGAATCTCGCCTTTTGAAATAAACAGCGCCTTGCGGAACAATCCCTGATGACTGTAGCCTTCGCCGACATAAAGCGTATTTGTCGTAACATCAATGCCTACAACAAAAAGCGGCTCAATGTGTCCGCCAATATTTATGCCTTTGCGCTGCCCGATGGTAAAAAAGTGAGCGCCATTGTGAGTTCCTATCTTTTTTCCCGAATTTGGTCGATAAATATACGGTTTTGCAAGCTGTTCGACGGTCTTGTCATTAATGTTCCGATGAGATTTTTCGTAGTAGTCCGGTAAAATTTCAACTGTATTTCCCTGTTTTGCCGATAATTTCTGCTGCAAAAAAACAGGCAGATCTACCTTGCCTACAAAACAGATTCCCTGCGAATCCTTGCGCTCGGCGGTAGGCAAGTTTTGCCCGGCAGCGATATGCCTCACTTCGGGTTTTGTAATATTTCCCACAGGAAACAGCGCTTTTGCAAGCTGCTGCTGCGAAAGCTGACAGAGGAAATAACTTTGATCCTTATTTTTATCTGTTCCCGCAAGCAGTGAATACACAGGTTTTCCATCAACTATTTTTTCGGATTTACGGCAGTAATGACCTGTTGCAACAAAATCGGCGCCCAATTTAAAGGCTTCTTTCATAAAGACATCAAATTTTATTTCACGATTGCAAAGCACATCAGGGTTTGGCGTTCGTCCTTTTTCATATTCCGAAAACATATAATCGACAACGCGCTTTCTGTAAATATCGCTTAAGTCGACCGAATGAAAAGGCATGTCAAGTTTTCGTGCAACAAGTCGCGCTATATCCAAATCGTCTTTCCATGGACAGTCGCCGCGAAGCGTGCCTGCGGTATCATGCCAGTTTTGCATGAACATAGCAATTACATCGTGTCCCTGCTTTTTCAATATATAAGCTGCAACGCTCGAGTCAACGCCACCTGAAAGTCCTACGGCAATTCGCATGATTCATACAATTTTTAAATGTTATTCGTTAAAATAAATATAATTATGAAATATTTCAATACTGTTAAATTAAAAAAGGGTAAGCTGCTTATATCGCACCGCTACAACCGCCTGCCCTTGCTACCTTCCGATCCTGGGGGATTCGGCAGGAGCCAGTCGTATAAGACTTACCCAAGCGCAAAAGTAATAAAAAAATCCGTATTACAATTCTATTTTGTATATTTGTGAAAAATTTTATTTATGAACAAAATAAAAAAATATCCTGATTTTTACAGAATGGCATCAACATTCGGGTTGATAATGGGCTTGGCTACATCTGCCATTCATTTTATTTTTTACTTGCTCGAAGGCAAGATAAACGGTTCTTTTGCAATAATGGCATTAACGCTTATTGCAGTTATAATCACAATATCAGTGGCTACGCTGAGTTACAGAAAGTCTTTGGGTGGATATATTTCATACCGGCATGCATTCGGATACGGCATTGCAATATTTTTGTTTGCAGGAATTGTCGGCGCGGTTTATTCATACGTATTTAACAATATTGATCCCGAATATGTTTACCGCCAGCTTGAACTGTCAAAACTGCAGTTATTGAACGCAGGACTGACGGAGACAGCAACCGACAAAATAATGTCTGACATGAAAGAGGCGCTTGATTATCAAATGCAGCATCCTTTTCAGTCGGTTTTATCGGCAGCACTCTGGAATACTTTTTTAGGCGCGCTGTTCTGTCTTATTTCGTCGGCGTTTCTAAGGAAAAACAAACCGGAAATAATCAACGAGTCATAATAATATGTAATTATTAAATTGTAAATTAATTATGGATATTTCGATAGTAATTCCACTGTACAATGAAGAAGAGTCGTTACCCGAACTTGCAGAATGGATTGAGCGCGTAATGAATGAAAATAAGTTTTCGTTTGAAATTATTCTGATTGACGACGGCAGTTCTGACAATTCGTGGGATGTTATAAAAACGCTGCGCTCGAGTATGGGAGAATGCATACGCGGAATAAGCTTTCGGCGAAATTACGGAAAATCGGCAGCGCTTTACTGCGGATTTAATGCGGCAAAAGGCGATGTTGTCATAACAATGGATGCTGATTTGCAGGACAGTCCCGACGAAATTCCCGAACTGTACAGAATGATTAGGGAAGATGGCTACGACCTTGTTTCGGGCTGGAAAAAGAAACGATATGATTCGAAACTTTCAAAAAACATTCCATCAAAGTTTTTCAACGGAATTACGCGATGCATATCAGGAATTAAACTGCATGACTTTAATTGCGGACTGAAAGCATACAGGTCTAAAGTCATAAAAAGCATAGAAGTTTACGGCGAAATGCACCGTTACATTCCGGTGCTTGCCAAGCAGTCGGGCTTTAAAAAAATAGGCGAAAAAACCGTTCAGCACCGCGCGCGCAAATACGGAACTACGAAATTCGGCATGTCGCGGTTCGTAAACGGATTCCTCGATTTAATAACAATAACGTTCATAACCAAATTCGGAAAAAAGCCAATGCACTTTTTTGGAGTTATCGGCACTGTAATGTTTTTGCTGGGCGGTGGAATAGCAATATGGCTTATTGCGCGCAAGCTTTATTGCATAGCAAACGGAATTATTTTCAGAGATGTAACATCACAGCCGCTGTTTTATATTGCACTGGTAACAATAATTATCGGAATCCAGTTATTTCTGACAGGATTTTTGGGCGAACTTATTTCTCGCAATTCCAACGAACGCAACAAGTATTTTATCGACAGTGAAATTTAATAAAGCCGACAGGAATAATGATTTTTAACATGCCGGTTATATCTATAATATAAATCAAAACCGACAATTATTCTGTTATTACAGTTTTTTGATCTTATAAATAATGACGCGATATTTTCTTCAAATTTCATACGATGGCAGTGATTTTCACGGATGGCAAATTCAGCGCAATGCAAATACGGTTCAGGCTGCGCTTAATGATGCCCTGACGGTTTATTTTCGTCAAAAAATCGAAACCACAGGCACCGGACGTACCGATACGGGCGTTCATGCAAGTTTTTTTGTTGCGCATTTCGACTGTTCCGACAATAATCTGGAAGAAAATCAATCCGCGCATTTATACAAGTTAAATTCTATTCTACCTAAAAGCATTGCAATACAAAAAATCAAAAAAGTTCACGACGATGCGAACGCACGGTTTGATGCCGTATCGAGAACATACTGTTATTACATGCACCGGTCAAAAAATCCGTTCAACATTTTGTATTCCACATTATTGACAGGAAATATCGATGTCGGATTAATGAACGAAGCGGCAAAAAAACTTTTTGACTATACCGACTTTACAAGTTTCAGCAAACTGCATACGGATGCGAAAACAAATATTTGCATCGTTACCGAAGCCGCATGGCGCGAAGAAAACGGAAAGTTGATTTTTACAATAACCGCAAACCGTTTTTTGAGGAACATGGTAAGGTCAATAGTCGGTACATTGCTTGATGTAGGGAAAAAGCGTATCAATATAGATGATTTTTGCAAAATAATAGAACAGAAAAACAGATGCTGTTCAGGAAAATCGGTTGCAGCAAAAGGTTTGTTTCTGGTTGATGTCAAATATCCTTACGACATTGGATGATGACTTTGCTTCCGTCAAAAAGAGTTGTTGCAAAAAGATAAATATTACCGCCTTCGTCAATATTGAGCTTCCTGCGCAAACCGGCAACAGATAACGGAAAATTGCGAACCGTTATATTTGCTTTCTTCATGTGTTTCAAATTGTTTCTCAACTCATTTTTACTGAATGAAAATATATTTTCGATAATAAAAATTCTTCCGCAAAAATCATTCACAAGAACATTGGAAGTATAAATCCTGCTGTTTGCATTTAAGGCTTTCAGATTGAATTTTTGTGTAAGACTTCTAAATCCGCCTGATTTTTGAATGGCTGCATTCGGCTCGTACAAATATTTTTGAGGATTTTGCACAAAATCGTATTCAATGTTTTTTTCATCAGCCTTATTGAACGAAAAAACCTGTTTGCCACTGCTTGTAATATTTACGCATACAATTTCAGTATCATTTTTATCATAACCGCTTTCCATTTTCACAAGCAGTTCCTTACATTCATTTTTCACGGCTACGATATGTATCTGTCTGACATGCTTCAATTTTCTTTTCAGTTCCGTAATATCAAAAAGGGGCGAAAGCTTTATCAGAACAGTTTTTGATTTTTTCAAAATAATATCCTTGATTTTCAAAATGTCAGGCGAGCAGTTTTCAAGTAAGATTTCCTTTTTACTGCGTGCATTTCGCCGAGACGGATCGATGTAAATACAATCGAAATCTGAACAATTTTCAAGAAATTTATTACAGTCGCAATTCATAATCTCTATGTTTTTCAAGCCCAAAACATCAAAATTATGTTTTGCAAGACAGGATAGATATTCGTCTTTTTCGATATAAAACGAATGATTGAAATTTTGCGAAATAAACGCAAAATCAATGCCTAAACCGCCTGTCAAGTCTGCAAAAAAATTGCCTTTGCACAACTCTGACTTGTATAGCGCCGTTGCTTCGGACGAAGACTGTTCCATTGGTATTTTAGATGGAAAAACGAGTTCAGGGTTCGAATACCATGAAGGCATTTTTTCTTTTGCCTGTTTGCGTGCTGCAATTTGCTCAAGGGCAAGACGAATATTTATTTTTGAATTTTGCTTTGCGGTTAAGGCAAACAAATGTGAATCGGCATCAATATTCTGATTGATGAAATTTTGCGTATGCCCGTCTATGTTGAAAAATTTATCGCTGATAACCGTAATTTTAATTGATGGTAAAACATGTCGTAAAGATACGAATTTATGAAGAATAATTAAAAATAGATATCTTTAAATTTTTGTCATGCACTTGGTTCTTTTCATAAAAACATAAAATCAACCGATGATGCGCATGTATTAAATTTTGTTTAAGCAAACCGAATTCTTCAAAAGCCGCTTTTAAGAATAGTCATATACATTTTGGGTTTAATCGCAAAATGATTTAAGCTCTTCGTAAGTTCAATTAGTAAATGCAACTGAAATAAGAAAAAACTCAGTTAGAGGATTACTCATAACTGAGTTTAAGAAAAATGTCTTATTTTAGTTGTTACAATGAATAAAAAGAAAC
>JAISDB010000212.1 GCA_031265155.1 Prevotellaceae bacterium
TTTATTCCCGAAAAAGGCGATCAGGTAATGGTAGGTTTTGAATTTGGCGACCCCAACCGTCCCTACGTTATGGGAAGCCTGTTTCACGGCAAAAACGCCGCCGGCGGAGGACGGGACAACAATATCAGGAGTATAATTACCAAAAGCGGACATACCATTGAATTTGACGATTCGGCTGGTTCTTTGGGAATTACGATTAAAGACAAAAACGGTAACATCATTCGTCTGGATACACAGGGAAAGTCCATTGAAATTTCCGCTCCCGAATCCATTCGGCTGAGTGCAAAGAATATTACTTTGGATGCAGAAGAAAACCTTGATGGACACGCCGGTACAAACATTAACATGTATGCGGAAAACAGTTTGGACATTACTGCAGGAGAAGATTGCCGGCTGTCGTCGGACAATATATACACTCAGGCGACGTCCGAATCGGTACATTCGGCTAAAAAACATGAAACTGCTGCCGATAAGGTACGCTTGGACAGCACGCAGGAAAATTTAGAGTTAGCCTCCAATAAGGAGGTAGATGTGCAAAGCGCAAAAAAAGTAAAATTATTTTAATATGCAGCTATTGGAATTTTCCATACCGTTTGACAGTGAATTAAACTATCTGGTTAATATTCATACTTTTTTGAAAACTGCAAAAAAGAGCGACAGTTCATTATCCTATCGGATAAATTTACGTTTGAAAGAACGGACATTGAGCGGTTGTGACGCTGTAGTTATAAATCGCAGAAATGTGATTTTAAACAACACTCGTTTTCATAATGTAATGGATGAACTGCTGCTGGAAACATCCAAAGTGCAGGATGAACTGGTTTTGGATATTAATCCGTCAGGTTCCATTCGCAGGATAAGAAACATGAAAGCAATACGAAAAAAATGGGATGAAATCAAAACCGGGGTATATTCGGCATACAGAGGCGATACGGTAAAGCAGTTTTTAGCGCCAATGGAAAAAATCATCGACAGTGAAGAAAGCTTTATAGCCGCTTTGTCGAGAGACCCTTTTTACCGCTTTTTCCCTGATATTTACGGCGAATACGGAGAATATGGAAGAACGGACAATAACAAACTGTATCGGGAAGGATATGTATCGGATTTTATTACGGTAAAACAGGCAAAATATAAAGTCAGAGAAACAGGCCGGTTAACCCGGCTGGAATCGGGCGGGTATGAAATCATGACGGCAATAGACATTGACAAGGCGCACATGGAATTGATAAAAAATCAATTATCTGCTTTGTATGCAACCGATGGAATACCGGAAGTTTCCATGCAGTGCAGACACGTTCTTTCGTCCGACAAACAGATAACGTCCGTCAACAGCAGTCAAAAACTGCTTTGGAATGAAGATTTACAAAAAAGTATAACAATGCAAATAAATAAATGTTAAAATGAACGGGAATAACATAACAGTGGATGAAGAAATATATGATCCATTTGAAAAGACAGATAACATGCTTCCCCAAAAAGAAGAAGAAACTTCTACGGGAAAAGAGGACAAGCCTGTTACAGGGTCATCGGGCGGTTCCGTAGCGGCGCTGAATGAAAACGAAGAAAACGTGCATTCCGGCGAAGGCTCCGGCAAAACAACGCCGGAAACAGGCGCCTATTTAGTTTGCAAAGGCGCATTATGCAAATGCGATAAGGGAGCGGCGCCCGGAAGGCTGAAAATAACTTCCCATTCAAAATATTATATCAACGATGCTTCGGGAGAGAAATTAGTAGCTACTGTCGCCGATGTTCAGTTTGAAGAGCCTGCCTTTGGTACATGCGCAGCGAAAAACAACAGCAAATGCAAGCCGGCTGCCATAAAATGGGAAGTGAAGGCAGGAGATGAGCATCCAGTTGCCGGAGGAAATAAAATTCTTACCGATAACGGCAAATTGACATGCACTGCCGGAGGCGGGAAAATAGAAATACTGGCGCACGGGCAGGTGCAGTCGGTTTCTTCGGTTGATATGGATGACTATTCGGCAGGTATCGAAAATGCCGTGAACTGCCTTGCATCTTCGGAAAGCGCCATGGAAGAAAAAGAGAAAAAGGAGAAAGCGGCATCGGTATATGAGATTGTTTACAATGAAAAAAAATCAAGCGACCCGAAAAGCATAAACATAGCGGTTCGCAAAGGAGAACAGGTAACATTTGAAGCCACAGGGAAAACGACTGACAGCAATAAGGAATATGATCCCGGATTAGTCAACTGGGCTGTTTGCACGCGGGAAGGCAGAAACGAAACGATACCGAAATTAAAATCGGGCAATCCCTGTGTTTATGCTCACTGGGGAGATAAATTCAGGATAGCGTTCAATAAGGCGGGATTTTATTTTATTGAGGCTTTCGGCAGTGCAAAACGGCTGGAATCGGATTACAAATACAGTGAAAAGGATTCTAAAAACTGCGTTTTTCAAATTGAAGCGCTTGAAAGCAATGAAATTACCGGTATCAAAGGCTTTGGTTCAATTGAAGATGGGTATTATATTACCCAGTATGGCAGCTCTCATGCTTTTGAGATAGAAACACTGTTGCCTCTGAACGACGAAGAACTTGAGCTGCTGTGCGTAAAAATATTTGACGAAAACAATCACTGTATGGATATTATCAGCAAACAAAACAAATTTTCATATACATTCAAAAATGACGGCAAATATTACATAAGAGCATCTTTGGGTGAAAACAAAAAGGAGTTTACGGTGGGTACTGTCGGCAATGAAGTTGTAGGAATCACTCCGGCTCGAACGCTTGTCAGACCTGAAGAAACGGTAGAATTTACCGCCAAATTGAAGTACGATAAAAATATTAATACGAATAAGCTCGAGTGGTATTTGGGAGAAGAGTGTCTTATCGAAAGCTCTGCAACATGCAAGATCAGTTTTGGAAGCAGAAAGGAAAAGGATTACATCCTGAAAGCATGGATTCCTTTTTTGCTACTGAATAGAAAACTTGCAGCAACGCTCAAGCTGACGGTAAGCAAATGCAGGGTAGCAGATTTGCGTACGGAGAACAGCAAAACGGTGATGTATGCCGGAAAAACCGTCGAGATTAAGGCATTTACGAATTTCAGCGACTACTCATCCAGCAGGGATGGCGAAACAGCATGGACAGCTAACCTGTCGCCCTCTGCAGATGCAAAAGGCGTAATTCCGTCCTGCCTTGCCGTTTTTGAGTTTGCCGAAGGTAAACCCGGCGAAGAAAAGTTATCGAATATTAAGCTTGCAGCAGCCTTTAAAGCCGGACGGACTGTTCGTTTCACTCCGTATTGCCCGGGCGAATACGCTTTTTCCGCTTCGCTAAACGGAAGCGTGAAGAACGTAACGGTTAAGGTTGAGCAGGCAGAAATTGTGCGCTGGTGCTTTACCGACAGCGCCGATAACCGCCGGAGCGAAACAGGCTGGGGACAGAGCTTTAATATCGCCATTGAGGTAAGGGGCTGGGAAAATCTCAAGGCTAAGGTAAGGCTGCAGATTGACATGCGAAACAGAAACAGTCAATTTGTTGCGCTCAAATGCAGTGAACTGGAAAATGAAATTGCCTTTGATGCCCGGGGCAGGGCAAACGTGACAGTCAAAGATTCCGCGCTGTGGGGCGAAATAGCCGAAAAGGTTACGGCTTTGAAAATCGGAAAAAATGTCCGTCTGTTTTTCACTGTTGAGCAAATGCCGATTATATGTAAAAATCAGCGTAATTATGATGCGAAACACGGCTTATGCGGGCAGGTTTTTCCCGAAGTGTCGGGCGAGGCGGGGCGCACTTTGGACATAGTTGCCAAAACGGCGTATTCGGGATTTTTTGCCGATGGCGGCGGCGAACTGCTGAAGCGTATTGTAAAGTACGGCGAACCTGCGCAGGCGCGCATCTGTGTGATGCCCAATAAAAAGGATGCGGAGAAAACGGATGATTACGAATTTGCAGTTTCGCTGATTGAAAACCTCAAAGGCGAGGATACGGTTTGTGTTGACAAAGAGCCGCAAACACCGGATGCCGAAGAAGGAATTATAAGCATGAAGATTGATACCGAAGCTTTCGATAAGGAAAAACATGCGGAAATTGCGGGCAGCGATTTTCTTCCGCGAGTGTTTTACTTTATTCTGTACTGCAGGCATAAAAAGGACAGGGAGTATAAGCCGGTTTACATCTATCCCGAAGAGTACGGAATAAACCGCAGGAATGACAGTAATATAATTGAATTAAAAGACGACAGCGCAGGCGAAGCCGACAAGGCAAACGAGGAAAAACTGAAAAACCGCCGCAATTACTTTTTGCAGCTGAAAGTGGCAAAGGAAACCCTGCTGAACCGCAGCCTCAGCAATGCCGCACCCGTAGTGATCGGCGAACCGCTGGAAAAAAAAGAAACTGCTAACGATGTTGATCCTCAAAAAATAATTATAGAGGTAAGCCGTATAAAGCACAATTCCGTACGAACAATAGGGACATTTAAAATAAGTGCAAACGGGGAAGTAAAGACAGGCTATACACTGGAACGCGACGGAATGCCCGAAGAAATGGAAACGGTTGGCGGCAAATGTAAAAGGATAAGAGCGGGAACTTATGATTTTGAAATAACCACTTGGAGCGATGATGATACAAAGATTGGTACAACGCTAAGAATACTCGATGTTCCGGGACGCAGCGGTATTCTGTTTCATGGCGGAAATGTATATTCAAATTCGGAAGGATGTATATTAGGGAATAAAAAAGAACCTGTTGAAAAAAAGGACAATACTTACAAAGATAGTTGTGCTTTTGTTTTAGAAATAGTAGAATTTGTACGAACGCAGGAAACTAAAATTAAGGAAAAATATAACCTGCAAAAAGTGGAAAAGAAAATAATAATAACACAATCAGAAGAAAAGAAAGATTAAAAGCAATTAAAAAATTATCAAATATGAAAAAATATATTATATATTTATTAACGGTTCTCGTTCTAAGTTGCCAAAATAAATCTACAACGCAAAAATCGCAAAATACAAACGAAGAACAAAACGATTCAACAACAGACAATGATTTATTAACAATAGAAAATGATACTTTAAATATGAATTTTTTAAAATTAACAGATATGGAAAAAGAAAAAATAAAAATGTATGTCGCTAAATATCACAAAAAACCGGACAGATATATAATTAGCGAAGAAGAAATGAACATGGAAATATCCATTGTATATCAATATCTTACTAAGAATAATTATAAATTTAGTAATGATTCTATGTTTAATGAACGCATCAATCAATTTTTTGATATTGATAAAAGAAAAGACATAGATGTAGTTGAGTACTCTAAATTCTTTTATATTCCAATTGATTGGTATAATGAATATGCAAAGATGACAGCACAGGAAAAAAAATTTTACATCAAAGACGTAGGATTGCAATCATTTGAAAATATTGTTTTTGTGAAAAACTATAATTTTATCATTATTCCAATGGATATAGCCGAATTTTTTGATACAGAAGAAAATATGGAATTTTCTTCACGTTCCCAAAAATTGTTAGCAGAAATTTATCATCGGAATCAATATCTTTTCAACAATAGCAAATCAAGTTTAACATGGCTTTCGATAAACGATAAATATTTTTTAGATGACCTTGTTCGTGTTTTTGGTTACAACAAAGAGTTGCGCAGCAATCAAATAGTGTTGGAAAATATTAGTAAAAGATATAACAACACTCAGCCTAAACAAGCCTATATTATAAGAAATTTATTTGCAGCAAAAGACTATAACGGAACATTACAGATACGCGAAAAACTGTTGCAATATACAGTAGATAATACTACGGTTGAGAATAATAAATTGTTAAATATGCTGTATGATTATGCAAATCTTATATTCAATACGTATGAAAATGCATACGATGAAATTTTGATTGACTTTACAGAAAGCGATAAATTGAAGACTGCCGCTTATGCAGGCTATTATATTGAGCTGGCATACAGAAATAACGGAATAAGGGAAATGGAAAAAAGATTAAGAAAAAAAAGCTTTTTACGCAGCGAACTTGCCGGCAATAAGGAATTGTTGCATGAAATAGACAAGAATAATTATTATGGCTTGCCAGATTTTGCAGGGATGATAGACGATATAATGACTGAAATATCGGAAACGGATAAAAATACTTATATCATCGAAGACCCAGATGGATACGTAAATGTGCGCGAAGGCAAAGGAACATCGTACAATATAACGGGAACAATTCCCAGCGGCAAGCAAATAAAATTATTAATAAGTCCCGAAGAGAGCAACTGGTGGCGAGTAAAATATCAGGATATTGTCGGCTATGTACACAAAAGCAGAATAAAACCGATATAAAAAAATGAATTGGCGGATAGCAAAAAAACAAACCGCCGAAGGAATTATAAGCATGAAGATTGATACCGAAGCTTTCGATAAGGAAAAACATGCGGAGATTGCAGGCAGCGATTTTCTTCCGCGAGTGTTTTACTTTATTCTGTACTGCAGGCATAAAAAGGACAGAGAATATAAACCTGTTTACATCTATCCCGAAGAGTACGGAATAAACCGCAGGAATGACAGTAATATAATTGCATTAACAGACGACAGCGCAGGCGAAGGCGAAGCAGACAAAGCAAATAAGGAAAAACTGAAAAAACGCCGCAATTACTTTTTGCAGCTGAAGGTAGCAAAGGAAACCCTGCTGAACCGTAGCCTTTCCGAAGCGGCGCCGGTAGTAATTGGCGAGGCTCTGGAAAAAGAGGAAAACAGAAAATGTGTGTGTAGAGACGAATATAAACTTCCGTGGGGCAGGAAAATTTCCTGCGAAGCACGCAAAAAAGTTGTAGAAATATGCAAAGAATTATGGTCGGGCAATCATTTGGAAATGGCAAGAGAATTAATGATTTGTATGGCAATGGAAACAGGGGAAACTTTTAATCCGGCTATAAATACTTCCGGTGCAACAGGTTTGATACAATTTACCAATGTAGCATTAAGCGAAATGAACGATAAAAAACATAACGGCAAATACAATGAAGGGACGACTGTTACAAAAGAAGATTTGAAATCCATGACGGTAGAACGTCAGTTGGATTACGTGAAATATTATTTCAAAATGAACATGGCTGCAGGAAAAAACATAGCCAATGCTCTGGATATGTATATGTGTATTTTTTGCCCTGTCGCCGTTGGGAAAGCGGATAATTTTGTGTGTTATTCCAAAGGAACTCTTGCTTATTCGAGCAATGCATCTGTTGATGGAGAACGCTTTGATGAAAAAAAACACCGTATAGAAAAAGGAACTCTAAAAGGCGAAATACAAAAAAAAGATTTATTGCCGAGATACAAAGAAAAGAAATGGAGAGGAGA
>JAISDB010000220.1 GCA_031265155.1 Prevotellaceae bacterium
CTTCGGTTGGCGGAGTCGTGCTGTAATCGTAAACAATAAGATAACCTGTTGTATCATATACAAATACAGGATTTTCCGGAATTACAAAATTGAAAGTATAATCGGGTCGGATTATGCCGTTGGCGGTGTTTCTAAATTGTATTGTGTTTTTTTCTTGCGAATAAATATTATTACATGCAAACAATACAAATAAACATACAACCAAAAGATATTTTCTTTTGAATATATGATTGATTATATGTGATGTACATGCGCACATTATGTTCTTTGTTCATGTTTATTCTTCAACAGCTTCAGATTCCATTGTTTTTATAAACTCTTCTTCTTCCATTTCACGTGTCATGTCCCTGAATTTTCTTAAATAGCTTCGCAGCATCTTATTTTGCTCTTCTTCTGTCAATTTTCGTTTTACCATTCGCCTTTCGGTTATTGATTTTATATTGGATGGCAATAAATAACGCATTTCATAATAGATGCCTTTGGAATCTCCTGTTTTTATTGAATCATCAGAGTAAAATATAAATTCTATATAATCGGAAATACTGTTTTCATGTCCTGCCACTAAAATCCTGCCGCGTGAAATAAATGATTCATCTGCCGTAGCATAAACATAATCAGGATATTCGGGACGTAATTTGCGAAGTGAATCCGTTATTTTTTGTTCCACTCTCGCCACATATTCCAATCCAAACTGTACTCCTCTCATCTTTGCTGCACCCACTATGGTTACTTTACTGTTGAAAAAAGGTTCTATCCAATCAACATTTCCACTGTAAAAGATGAATTTGTTGGGATTCTCATATTCGGGATTATAAATTAAAAAACGGTTATCGTAAGGAAATATGCTGTCGTAAACATTTAACTGTAATGTATCTAAAATTTCATTTGTCCAAACATTATGCCTTATACCTGTTATACCATCTCCTTTTTCTATAACATAGAAGAAAGGATTTCTTACCTGTTCGCAATGTTCGCAATATAAACTGCGTTTGTAAATGTCTTCCCAACGATAAATTTTTATGTCCGGTTCGTAATCTTTTGTAAAGAACGTATCAGGTATCACTCCTATTACTTGATCTGGACGTTTCCACGCTCCCCATTCTGTATGAGTTTCTTCGTAGGTTAAAAGCGGATTTTTTTGCATCCGAAAATATGACCATTCTGTAATAAACCGACTTCTTATATCAAATAACAATTCTATATCATTTGTTTTTTTCTGTGCTTCTGCATCGACATGTAGTCCGCAGATTAATCCTAAAATTAATAATATCTTTTTCATATACATATATTTTTTAATAATTATACTGTTCATTACATACTTTTGAATGTTCGGGATTATGTCGTTCGTGCCCTGCTCCTGTACTGCAAGCCTGATTGGAATCCTGCGTATTGCCCGACGCCAATCCATCAGACAGTATGTATTGATATGCGTTTTGCTTATCTCTTATTATTTTCCATTTTAATTTTTCAAATTTTTTGAAATGTGTCCAGTGATGATGCAGCAGTTCGTGTGCCATAAGACGGGTAAAATCGCTTCTCGGAGTATTTGCTACTGCATCATTACCCAAATTACTCAAATTAATCATAAGGCTTATTGGCGAAGAGTTATGAAAAGTTACCCATTCGTCAATATCATCACCTTCTGTTATTTCGTATTCCAGTGAATTAAGCAGATCTTGGTCTGTTCTTTTTTCTTTTATCATTTTAACAAGATTATCGGCATTAGATGGAGAAAGTCTCCTTATACGGGAAATTAATATTTCTGTTTTCTGTGTAGGTCTTCCATCTTCTACTGATTTGGTGATTCCTATAATGTCACCGGAATGAAGTTTGCTTATCAGTCGCGCCTCCATAACGGCATTATCCCCATCTTTTGTAATATCTTTCAAGTATAGTTTATTGTAATAATCAACTGTTATTTTAGCGCCATCATCAGCCTCGCCCTGTAAAATAGTACCACCAACAGCGGCATGTTTCTCTATTCTTACTACAATGGGTTTAGGAGAATTCCTTATAAATGTGCCGACATCCTGTGTCATGCATCTTGGTAAGGCATTGTCATAATATACATGAGCGCTGTCTTTATCCGCCTGTACGGTTAAACCCGAATAGTCAGGACTTATATTTCCATCAATATTAGGCGGTTGCTTTACATTTAATATTATGCGAATGGTATTTGTTTCGGTAACCGCCTTTATTACAGGATTATTTCCCGATTGTACAGTATAATTATAATAAGCGCCTGCATAAGTTTTTACATCATTCACATACCATTGCGTCCGTTCATTACTGTATAAAATTGTATCCTTATTTGTTCTATTTATTTTCTTGACGGATAAGCGAATATTCTCATTCGTATTAAAATGTACATCATCTTCTGTACCTACGGTAAAATTGTCATCATACAAATCAATTCTTTTATCAGGTGGCGATATGGTTCTTTCTACTTCCATTCGATATGTTTCGTCCGTATATTTTCGTAATGTATATTTTGCTATTAGCGTTATTTTTCCCTGTTCATTCATAAATAATTCACAGACATTATCGCCATCAATAAGCATATTATCCATAATTGTTACACTTTGTCCATCTTCATTTACAATTTGTTCGTTTAATTTTACCTCAAATTTCATTGTTGTCGGTTTCGTTCTTGTCAGCGAATTGGAATTTTCAGCTTTATACCAGCTCATATATACTCCATTACTTTTAACCTGAATTTCACAGTTCATATTTGCATTGTTTATGTTGCCAACAGCAGGCTGTTCTTCAATTTTCAGTTTGAGCGCACTTAATAATTCATCCTGTTTATCAACATTTTGCGTATTACAAAAATATAAATCATTTTCGTTTCTATCCAAAGCATAGCCAATAAAGCATGGATATTCCTTAACTCCTGCATAACTTGCCGCCGTAACAGAAACATCACCGTCTTGCCCTGTGCTGTCCTTATCAACTATAAATGTATTGCCATCCGCATCTTTTATAACATAAGGCAAATCTAATTGTCCTGTGCTGTCACGCGGCAGTATTATTGTTGCAATTTCGCCATTTCCACCATGTATTATTATTTCACAATCGGCAGTTATATCATTGCAATTTAATTCAAAAGAATCTACGCCGGGAATAACAAAATTTATTACAGTATCTGCTATTTTTATTCCCAGTCCATTGTCATTTCCATCGCTCGGCTTATCCAGATTCCCTACATTTTTCCAGTCCTTATTGTATTTGAAATTTATTATGCCGCCCGTGGCGCGTTTGTCCGTATTTATCGGAATATTTTCAAATTCCACAGCTACCCGAACATTCAAAATCCAGCGAAGCATCACCCAGCCTTCGCCCGTGAATACGCCGTTGCTGCCCGTTACCTTCGTTACAGTTACCGGATAATCCGACGCCATGAATACATCGCCAATTTTCAACTCAGGCAAAGGCTCGCGGTTGCTCAAATCTATGTCCTCAATTATGCCGCAATTCGCCATCCGCGAAGTGTCAACTTCGGGCATCGTCAATTCGTAAACAGTGCCGTAAACAAAGTTGCCGTTCGCGCATTTTGCGCCTACCCGATACTGATAGGTTGACCCAAGCTGCAGCGAATAAAATGTATAATTTGTCCTGTCTGTCAGATATTTGCGCCACTCGCCCGTGCCTTCATATTTGTTACAGAACTGAACTTCGTATTCGCTGATATTTTCTATTGCGTTCCATGTCAAATCAAGCTGATAATCATGAACATTCGCGTTTACAGCAGGAGGCTCGCAGCCCGAATTCGTATGAAACCAGAATATCTCGCTGTAACCGTTATTCTCAAAGATATTCAGCTCATCAACGCCGTCCTTTGCTATCGCACGCACACGCCAGCCGTAGGTTTTACCGGCATCCAGCGGCGGAAATATCGCGCTGTAAATCAGGCTCGTGTAAAACAGTCGCTCCTGATGAATTATCGGCGAATACAGAAATGCGGACTGTGGCGCAGCGCCGCTGTTAGGCAGCTCGCGAAGCTCAAACTCGTATTCTACCTGCGAAATATTATTGTGCTGAGCCTGCCACTGAAATTTCAAATTAAACGGCTCGC
>JAISDB010000009.1 GCA_031265155.1 Prevotellaceae bacterium
GTAGATACCACAGATTTCATCCCGGGGGATCAGGTGAGCCAATACGACCCAACGGTTCGAAGGGTCAAGCTCCCGATCGAAAGGATGCTCAAACCCGGACAGCGTACCCTGAAGGGGACGCTCATAACGAGGATTAAATGCACGACTTTTACGCTCTTTTCTCATATTTCCTTGCATTAGAACACAATAAATATACATAGAATATAATAAATATCAATATATTGAAGATTTTTCAGCAGACCCTAAATTAATATTTAAGTCCCCAAAGTTCAAAAAAATAATGGAGGCAGAATAACTGCCAATATTGATATCAATATATTATTATAGCCTTTCCGCATGCATACGTTGATTTCCTAATCCCCCAAATAATTCAACTACAATCATATTAAATTAAATCAGTATATTGTTATAAAGGATTAACATTTTTTCTTTGAAAACGGAGATTTCATATTTATCCAAAAACCGTTTTCTCCCATGTTTGCCTAATTCCCCGGCATAAACCGGATTGTTTAGCAATAGTTTCATTTTTTCAGATAAACATTTGACGTCAACCTGACGTTTACCTTTTATTGTTCGTACAGGAACTTTTAACCCGGACACATTTTCTTCGACAATCTCATCCAGGCCGCCGGTTCGTGTAACAATTACAGGCAATGCATGCATCATCATTTCAATTGCTACAAATCCGAATTCTTCGTGCAACGAACAAACCACACCCATATCGGCAATCCGGTAAAATTCATACAGTTTCTTTTTGTCTAAACGCCCTGTAAACGTTATTTTTGACCAGCAATCCGCCGATTCTTTCAACCAGGTCTCAAAACTGCCTTCTCCAATGACAATCAAGCGGGAATCCGGGAAATCAGTGATTATTTTTTTAAAAGTCCTTATCAAAAACGCCACTCCTTTTACTTCATCCAAACGTCCGGCAAACAGGATAAGTTTCGTATTTTCGGGGATACAATATTTTTTGCGTAAATCCGTTTTTTTCTTTTCCGGTAATGGAATATAAATATCTTTCAAGGCATTGTTGATGATTTCCGTTTTACCGGATGGAAAATTTTTAGCTATCTTAAATTCTTTCCAGGTATGTTCGGCGACACAGACCAAACGATCGACCTGATTGATCATTCGGATGTCTTCTTCGAAATTTTTGGCGATCGTTTTTTCGAAAACATCTTTATTCAATTCGTTTTTGGTTTTTTTTAATATCTTTTTTAAACGGATGTAATCGCCGAATAAGGAAAAACTCCAGTTAGTATAGTGTGATATTAAAATGATTTTACAGCGGAAATGTTTTTTCAAGCATTTGACGAAATATTCATTAGACATAAAATTCAGATGAAAAATAATGTCCGCTCCTTTATCTTCCGGGATAAATTCTTTTAATAGATAAGCAATATTCCGACTGTAATAGCGGGGTGCATTTTTTGTTTGCGTAGCAGGATACGGAATATTTATTTGCTTATACCCTTTCTTTTCGATCATCTCAGCTTCCGTCCCCTGCGCATACAGATATACAATACAAAGTTCCCATTCCGAATCTTTTAATACGGGAATCAATTGGTCAATATAGGTGCCGATACCGTAGTTGGCAGCCCTGCTGGTTCCATTAAAAACATACAAACGCTTTTTTTTCATGGAATATGAATTTTCATTAGTTGTAATCCGATTCCGGCTAATCCGTTTTTGCATATTCCTAAGGAAGGTTGTTTTTCAAAAATAGATTTTATGCGGTACTTGGTGTTATTTATGATCTTTAAAATAGGATTATAAGGTTGGATGATCGTTTCTTTTCTGAGAATTTTTTCCAAATCATTTATTAGAAGCAAATTTTCTTCATCTCTATTTTCATTTTTTTTCAGCGCATCTATCAAATCCGCTACATAATCCCGGCCAATAAAAGGATTCTCATTCAGCCTGTTCCAACGCCGACTTATCACATAGGAAGCAACCCCTTTCAATCCGGTTTCAAGACTGTTATCGCCCATTCGGCGCACATCCGTTTCGATAATTCGTTTGTCCAACTCTTCCAAAATTTCATCGGTGCCGGCTTCTACGAAACCGTTGCGAATTAAATATTCAATTCCCCAACCTATTCCGCAAAGCCCATCTCTGAAATTAATCGGTGTACTCTCGTTTATCTCAATACAAACTTCGTCAAGCAATTCGCCTGCAAAGTTGTCGTAAATCTTTTTTCTTGTATATCGCCCCAATTCATAGAAAAACAGAACTATACCCATTTTCCCGTTTAATAGTCCGGGATTGCTTATCGAACTGGCATATAGCATCAGATAACGAGTAATCCGTATCAGGGATTCACTATTTAAGTCGTTGGCTTGCTTCATAATTTATGTTTTTTTGCTATTTCGCTCCTGTAATACCTGTTCATGAAATCGTATAATATTAATTCATGGAAACGGTTTTTTGACAGAAAAAGTCGGTTGAGCATCATGTGAATATAGCTTTTTATCAGTTCGTTCAAATTCTGGTCTTTTTTCAATTTCATCTTGATTTGCTTGATGACTGGGGTTAACGTTTTCGTCCGTTTTTTAATGGGATTAAATAAGGAAACAAAATCTTTTTTTTCGAAGGTATCATTCAATACCGATTCAACAATGCTTTTGTTTTCCCTGAATTTGGTATTGAACTGCTTGGCATTGTATTTGTTAAATCCAAATTCCGTTTTGTAGGCCTGGCTATAATTTTCCGTCAGTTTTTGTTTTTCTTCAAGGTTCAAACAAAAATCGGATAATAATCCGTCAATCAGTTTCAGGGTAATCATCCAGCGATATTTTTCATTATCATTCAGTTTTTTAATGATAGACAGAATACATTCACTGTCGGCGTAAAAAATGGATTCCGTTTCTTCAATCAAGTTGGCGCCGTATCGTTCCAGTTCACGGTTGTAGGTGTCCAACTGGACTTTCCATATCAGACGGGCCTTATTCCACTGCTCTAATTTCCGGTAAAATTGACTGATTGTTTCGCCAATGTATCGGACATCGTTCAGTAAAAACCTGATACGTAAATGAAAATCGGGGTCTGCGTAACGTATAAAAAACCATTTTTCTATGTATTGCTCCTTTTTTAAATTCCTTACTACAGGAGCGACTGCCTTTGTCAATACGTCTTCTGCCGTTTTTTCACCTGTATAAAGTTTGATATATACCCACCGGCTTCCCGGAATAAAAGTCTGTTGTATGACATTCATTTCTGTTTTTCTTTATAAAAGGCGACTATACATTCATTAATATAAGGATTGCCGTCTTTATCCCTGACAGCAGAATTTTCGGGATCATACAGAAATTCCCTGAAAGACACCGCCGGACGTTTTTTAATGATGGAAAACAAGGCTTGAACGCTTTGCACATTTTCCCAATCGACAAACAGTTCGTTGTCCCCGTCCGGCAGCAGCATCTTTGGAGGAAGTGCATGTTTTTCACGCCATATTCCGGTTTCAGCAATCAGTTTATTATCTTCTTTTATGGCAAATAGATGTTTCATTTCCTCTGTCGGTATTTTCCATGTAGCTGCCGAAAGGATCGCATTTCCGTATCGTATGCGAGGCAGGAAGTTGAGTTCGTTATTCAGATATCCCCAATTGAAGAATAATCCGCCCCTTCCATGCTGTAATTGCATATCACAGAGGAAACGGTAAACAGGCATGGGGTTATTTTTGTAATTATGCGCGTTTGTCAGGCGCGGGATGATTTCCCTGTTTAATCTTTTCGAACGCAGGCAAATCTTGCCCTGCTTGACGGACAAATACAGGTCAAACATGTAGATGAGTTGACTTTCAGGCAAGTTTGAATTTGCCAGATATAGAATTTCATAATTGCGGATGTGCGGACGCGATAAAATATTGCCAACCCGCGAATCGGGCAGGTGCGCTATCTCCGCAAACAGAGTATCCGGCATCAATTCCTGCTCCTTCGTAACAATATCTTTTACAAACCGGGTAATACATTCGTCCGTATGTGCAAACCGGGCGAACAGGTTAGCGCCACAAGTCCCGAAAAATCCGTTTAATTGAATCAGCGGATTCAGACCTGTTTTCAATATTTTAAATATGGTATATAAAGTAGGGGGCAGATCGTTCCAGGAGGCGGTGATGTTTTTTACATCATTTTCACCGAGAACAATTTCCTTTTTATCCCGCTTCAATGCATCCATCGCTTTTTTGAATAAAACGGAAGTAAAAACATCCGGTTGAAATCTTGTCTGCGAAACATCCTGTCCGGGTAAGTAGAAATTTTCCAGTAACGGAGAAATATTTCCCGACCCACTGTTTGAAGGATAGCCGATACCGATTTCGGAATCCAGGGCTTCCATAAGAGGTATTTCCCTGTCTTCATAGCGATTGTAAAAATCCTGCCGGAACTTGTCTAAAGTTTCATTTCTTGATATTGGAGTAATCTTGTTCAGGAATGTCATCGCCAATTGAAGTTCTTTTACAATATCACTGCCCAACATCGCTTCCCCTTCGCTCTCTGTCATATCAACCTGGAACAGATATTTTTCCTCGTATGGAATTTTGATTTCCTTAATCGTTTTGATAATACTTTGGAACGGTTCCGGATGATTATTACCCTGGCAGAAATCTATGTGGTAAAGAGTTTGTTGAATATTCTTAATGGATGCCGTTAAAAGGTTATTAATGCCCGAATTTTCCAAAATACGGATGATGCTCGTAAAATAATCGTCGCCGGTTACCGAAGGGTTTAACTCGTTTACAATCAATTGCGAATCAATTAAATCTTCGATAAATGCCGAGGCATCTTCCATCCCAATTCTCTCATTGACAAGATAACTTCGCAATTCATCCAATCGAACACCTTTTTGGGCTGTTCTTATAATATTGTCTAAATAAACAGAACGTTCAACGGATGATATTTGGTGCATTCTTCTTGAGTTTAAATAGAGGTATTCAACATACCGGTAATTCTTCCCCAACCGGTACAGGGTTGTATTGGGATAATACTTTATATTTTCCCTGATGTCAGGCTGTTTCGACAATTCCTGTGATAGCATGCAAAGAAAGTACATATCCAACCGTGTCCGGCGGTTAAAGTCGCCGGACACAATATGTGTCCTGTCTTCGGTAATGATACCCATCAAACAGCCGGCAAACAACCCAAACGGAGTACAACGCGACGACATTCGGCTGACATACCGATATAAAGACGATTTTATACGTTTTGTTTCTTCTTTATCGGCAATCTTGCATGCCAGATATTTTTGAAGTTCGGCGTATAAAACAGGAGAGGCTATATAAATAGCCTCTTGAACCTGTAAATTTTTGATTTTTGCTTCGAATGACTCGTTTTCTAAAAAATTGAAAGGGAAACGTGGTGTCCGGACAAAAAACTGATTGAAAGAGCTATACATATTTACCATACACAATAAACCACATACGCTGACAAATCAGTCGTGGTGTAGGCTGGTTAACAGGCACTCGTTCCATAATCTGTGAGACACGGAGCACAATCTGTTGCCTGTCCTCCATCGTACAGCGAATGGCAAATGCTGGTACATGCATTTGTACACGTGGCACCACCAAAACACGTAATATACGTGTCTTGGACGGCCGTACACAGTCCAGCATAACTCGCATCAAGGTAAGTGCCATCAAGACAGAAAGCTGAATCTTCACCACCTTTTAATTGATTCATTATAAAATCACCAAGATTTGCAATTGTGGTTTTCTTTAAAACCAGTTTTTTTACTTTTTTCTTCATCTTCATTCTTTTTTAGTTATACAATGTTTTAAAAAAAACCTTACAAATTTAGCGAATAAAAGAACATCCACAACTTTCTTATGATAACAATTCTATTTTTCATGTATATGACAATAAATGTTTTACAATTTTAAAAATAACAATTTTACGGATTTATGGAATGACCCGCAAAAATCTGATAAAAACAGTTACATTTGTAGAAAATTTTAATCTCAAAACAGATGAAAAAGTTGAATATTTTTGCAGTTTTATTGATCGTTTTCCTGTCTATTTTGGTGAATGCAAACTGTCAGACGGTCAAAAATGAATCGGATTTAAATATAGACTTTGAAAAAAACGAAGACGGGAAGCCGATAGGATGGAACGTTGATTCACAACCAAATTATTCGGTATCGCTGGATTCCAAAACCGTTAAATCGGGAAAATATGCAGTTGCCATAGAACATAAAGGCAATTCTGTATATTTTCAACCTGTAGCGCTTGTTCTTCCAAGTAATTACGAAGGCAAAAAGATTACCTTGTCCGGATACATCAAAACGGAAAACGTTACGGAAGGTTATGCCGGGCTGTGGATGCGGATAGATGGGCTAAATAACGGTTCTTTCATTGCATTTGACAACATGCAGGGGCGTGGTGCAACCGGAACTTCCGACTGGAAAAAGTATGAAATAACACTGGATATGAATCCTGCCGAAACAAAACAGACAATTATCGGCGGTCTATTGAGCGGAAATGGCAAGATGTGGCTGGACAGCTTGAAAATAACAATTGACGGCGTTGATATTGGCGATGCAAAACCGTACATAAGAGAATCCAAGCCTGCCGAAAAAGACAATGCGTTCGGTTCAGGTTCCGATATTGTTTTTCCCAAACTTGACGAAAGGCGGACGAATGACCTGGCATTGCTCGGACGCATCTGGGGTTTCCTGAAATATCATCACCCTGCCATTGCAAAAGGAAATTACAACTGGGATAACGAACTGTTCCGTTTTTTGCCGGAATATTTGAAAACCGGCGACCGGACACAAAGGGATAACCTTCTGTCCGACTGGATTAACGGACTGGGAGAGATACCTCCATGTAAAAACTGCCGGACGACGCCGGGCGATGCTTTTCTGAAACCCGATTTGTCATGGATTGAAGACGGCGACATGAGCCGGCCGTTGAAGGATTTGCTGCTGCATGTCCATAAAGACCGTAATCAGGGATACCATTATTATATACGAATGGCTCCCGACGTCGGAAATCCCGTATTTACGAACGAAAATCCATACAATAACATGACTTCTCCGGACGCTGGTTTCAGATTACTGGCTTTATACCGCTACTGGAACATGATACAGTATTTCTTTCCGAATAAATATATGACCGATAAAAAATGGGATGATGTTCTCGGGGAATATATTCCCAAATTCGTTTTGGCGGAAACGGAACTGGCGTATGAACTGGCTGCGTTACAACTGATAGGGGAAATAAACGATACACATGCCAACCTGTGGGGTGGCGGCGACAAAATCGACAGTCTGAGAGGTAACAGGTATGCCCCTTTCGGAATCCGGCATGTTGAAGATAAATGGATTGTAACCGATTATTACAAACCCGAGTTGAAGGAAGTCGCCGGTTTGGACGTTGGCGACATTATCACCCATATTAACGGAAAATCCGTTGAGGCTATCATCGACAGCATCAGGATATATTATCCCGCCTCAAACGAAGCGGCAAGGACAAGAGATATGGCAAGGGATCTGCTGCGTTCGGTCGACGAAAAAATCCGAATAAACTGCATTTCTTCCGGGCAGGTTAAGCAAAAGAATCTAACGCTTTATGAAAGGAAAGACCTTGCCGTGAAAAGTAACGATACCGCTTCATGTTACAGACTGATGAATGACGATATCGGTTACGTCACGCTGAAAACCATAAAAAACGAAGATATTGACGGAATAAAAGAAATATTCAAAAATACCTGGGGCATTATCATAGATATTCGCAACTATCCTTCCACTTTTGTCCCGTTTTTACTGGGTTCTTATTTCGTATCGTCCAAAACTCCTTTTGTGAAATTTACAGGCGGTAATCCTGACAATCCCGGTGAATTTATCTTCAGAAACGGACAAAATATCCCTCAACCGAAAGAAATTTACCGGGGAAAACTGGTAGTCATTGTGAACGAAGTATCGCAAAGTCAGGCAGAATATACAGCCATGGCTTTCCGGGCGGGAGACCATACCACCATTATCGGGAGTACCACTGCGGGAGCAGACGGCAATATATCACCAATTTCTCTTCCGGGAGGATTAAGAACTATGATTTCCGGTATCGGCGTGTATTATCCCGACGGCCGTGAAACACAGCGCATTGGCATCGTGCCCGATATTGAAGTGAAACCAACCGTCAAAGGCATCCGGGAAGGACGGGATGAACTTCTGGAAAAAGCGATTGAGGTAATCAGGCAGAAGCAAAAGTAAATTTTCAGGACAGTAGAAACATTTCATCCCAATTCTGTCTGTCGTCAAAGAGACAGGATACCATGACAAGTCCAATGCCCGCTATTCCATCAAGCAGTGAACAGGTTGATTTCCATTCCTTGAATTGAAATGTTTTATATCCGGCAGGACCATCCACAAATCTGGAAAAATTTAATGTTTGGTTCAGCCAGTATCGGGTTGCTTCAGCAAATTCATTTCTGTTTGTTTCAAGAAACATCCGGCGAAATATCATGGCTATTCCGGCGCTTCCATGGCAAATTTCAGCGTCAATGACAAAATTCTCAACCAAATCCAGTCGTTTTGCAGATTGAAGAAGAACAGAGATTCCCGTTTTCTGCCATGCAGTATTGTGTAACGCTTTCCCTGCCTGCAATAGCGCTATCCCCACGTCGAGGTCACCATAGCACCATGCCAGACGGCTTCTTAAAATCGAACCGGAATTATCTGTCGGCAAATAACTTGGAAAACAGAATCCGTATTTCGAAAAATCCTTTTGCTGCGACAATATATAATTTACGGCACCGGTCAGCATTTCAGTAATTTTATCATCGGTCATACCGCTTTTAATGATACGCGACAGAAATATAATGATACTCGACATTCCATGAGACATGGCAAGGTTATATACCGGAATATGTTCGCTTTCATTTTTCATCACACTGGATTCCCACTTGAAAGTTTGCCCGGTTCTGTCTTTCTTTGCCGTCTCATATAAAAAATCAATTAATTCACGGATATATTCAACGGCATCGCCTCTTTTCAGGAAATACAGACCCACCCCCAATGCTCCATGCATGAAATCATAATACCCTTCTATAATATCATGCCGCATCATTGTAACAAGGTAATTATCCAGTAACAGTTGCACATCGCTCACGTCCATATCTATAAAATGATTCTCCTTCAAGAATATAAGCAGGTACAACACGCCTGACAGACCGTCGCAATAGGTATGCCGTCTAATTCCGCCTGACAGACCGTCCAATAATTGTTCCGCATATTCTTCCGTAAATGAAACAAATTTTTTCTTTCCTGAGTATTTCGAATAATAAAACAGAAACAGCAAATACCCGAACGCTCCCGAATACAACCCGAAAGATGTTTCCTGCTGCTGTTTTTGAATCTTTGCGACAATACATTCTGCTATTAAATCCGTTTTTTGTTTGATTAAGGAATCCATGTTTGTTATCGTATGTTTGTATTTTCTTTTTCTGTGCAAATTTATTTGATAAAAAACAATCCGGCATCTATTTGCGATAACAGTTTGATATTTTTATATACTGTAAATTAATTATTTACAAAAATAAAGATAACAATTTTCAAAAAAATCTTGTTATTTCATGGTTATGAGGGAAAATTTGCATACATTTAGCTCTAATTACATTAGAAATAGTAATTTTTATCATAAACCCACATGGAAAACAAGGAATTACTCATAGAAATATTTCGTTTAGAATGTCAATTATTTATGAAGATAGATAGTTATCGTTTTATAGAACGAAAAAGAAATAAACAATGCTTGAATCCTGATGAAAGGCAGCAGTTAAACAATGATATTCATCAAGTTTTCAAAGGATTGATTAAAATAATCAAAGATGCTTGTCCAAAACTGACACAAGAGGATGTCGTTTTTTGCTGTCTTGTAAAATCGGGCCTGGTCAATCTTGTCACAGCAGGTTACTGTATGGGAATTGTGAACAGGTACGCCATCAACCAACGGAAATATCGTATAAAAATGAAGATGAAAGAAGCTGAACGGGAAGATTTATTTGAGCTGATTTTCGATAAAAAAAAACGAAAGAGACTCTGAAGATCGCCTCTGACACTGAGTGGAATTCATAAATGTAATGGGTAATTTTGTTTTTTTTTGCATCACAGAACGTATCTTTCCGGAGGATACCAATAGTGTATGCCTGTTTTGCAACAGGCGGTCACGGAAAGAACGTGGTAAATCTGACGATTGTAAAACTACCACATAATATCAGGTAACGGGCGATGCGCTGAAGTATTTTGTCTTGTGTTCTTTCCATCGGTTGTCAATTTTCTGCTAATATTTTTTTCAAAGGCGCAAAGAAGCGTTCTAACAATGAAATATCGGCTGTTATGATGTCCGCCTGTCCCTGCATGTTGGGTAAGTAGGGTAATTCTTTTTTGTAGGTTGTCAACAGGTTGTCGGACAAGGTTATTTCCAGCGTATAATAGGCGACTTCGCCCTGTTGAAAGGGGACTAAAGAGATATTTTGGACAATGCCTTGCAGGATTCCGTATTCGTTTTCCGGGAAGTTTTCCAGGCGGATGTTTACTTTTTGCCCCGGTTCTACTTTGCCCGAGCGGGCGTTGGGAAGGATGGCCTTGCCGATAATCCGAAATTCATTTTCGGGGACAATGGTGAATATTTCACTTCCTGACGTCACATTTTGATTCTCTATCCAATAGTTGGTAAATGTGATTTTGCCGTCAACAGGCGCCGAGAGGACACAGTTCAGTTCCCAGGAACGGATTTCCGTTTTCAACTGCGAATGCAGGGACTGCAGTTGTGAGCGCAGGCTGTTTCCCTGTTCCGTGTCCTGGTGACCGGCGTCGAACAACGATTCTTTTAACTGGTCTATCTGTATTCGCATGTTATTGAGTGACGATTGCATGTTTTCCTGCGACAGCAAGCCTTCCAGATACCGGCTTTTACTGTTGTCCAGTTCTTTTCCGGACAAGCCACCTTTCACATACATGTTCGAATCGCGGACATATCCTTTGCGCGTCAGTTCGAACTGCTCTTTCATGATTTTTTGCTGCCGAAGCAGGCTTTCGTACTGTATTTCGTATCGGTTAATCCGCTCTTTCGTCAATGTCATTTTTTGAGGATAATAAAGTTCTCTCAAGTATTCCCTGTAATTAAACAGCGATACACGGAACGATGCATAGAGGTTTTGCAGTGTCCCTACCTTCAGGTTTTTATCCGGTATCGAAAGATGTACGGCCCGTTCCAGATCCAGGGTGTCAAGATACTGTTTCAAAAAGCGAACATCACGGGTTTGAGCCGAATTATCGACGACAGCCAGATAATCGCCGGCTTTTACGTTTTGGTTATCTTCCACATATAATTCCTTTAATTTGCCCGATGCATGGGCTACGACAACAGCCGGAGGCGTTGAGCCGGTCAAGACAATCCGCGCCGTGATCATGTCGGGATAGCGGATCACGGCGCTTCCCGCCAGAAGGAGAACGACAATGACGGCGAACAGGGTTACTCCCCATCGCAAAATCCAGTGCGGTACGCTGCCCAGGATTTCCTGAAATTCTTCACTGCGCAGTTCTATATTGTTTTCTTCTTTCATACCAATTGTCAATTCTCGTTTAAGTTCCCAGTTCCAGCTGGTTTTTCACCAGCGTATAATATGCTCCCCGCTTTTCCGTCAGTTCCTTATGTGTGCCTTCTTCGACGATTTTACCCTTATCCAGCACGATGATGTTGTCGGCATGCTGTACGGTGCTTAGCCGGTGCGCTACAATGACGACCGTTTTTCCCTGATAAAATGACCGGAGATTGTCCATGATAATACGTTCGTTGTTGGCATCCAGTGAATTTGTTGCTTCGTCAAAAAACAGGAAATCCGGATTCTTATATACAGCGCGGGCGATTAGCAGGCGCTGCCGTTGCCCCTGGCTGATGCCGTTGCCTTCCATTCCGATTTTGGAGTTATATTTCAAAGGCAGGGTTTCGATGAAGTCCCGGATATTGGCTGTCTGGACGGCGTGAAGCAAACGCTTTTTGTCTATTTCTTCATCTCCTGCGGCGATATTGGCGGCAATACTGTCCGAGAATATGAAGCCATCCTGCATCACAGCTCCTGTCTTCTGCCGCCACAGGTGCGGATTGATTTCTTCCAGCGCCGTTTCGTCGATTTTGACTTTACCTTTAAGCGGCGAATAAAAACCGAGTAGAAGTTTTATAATTGTTGTTTTGCCACTGCCGCTGGCGCCTACAAGGGCGGTGACTTTATGCTGTGGTATCGTTAAGCTCACACCGTCCAGCACGTAATCGCGCTCGGCGCCGTCGTAGCTGAAACAGACATTTTCCAATTGCAGGCAGTGATTTTCCGGCAGTTCGTTTAACTTGCCGGTAAGCGCCTGTTCTTCGTCTTCCCTGTTATGCACTTCGTTCAGGCGTTCCAGGCTGATTTTTGCGTCCTGCAGGGACTGGGAAAAACTGATAACCTGTCCGATCGGGCCGGACAGTTGCCCGATAATGTAGCTGATTGACATCATCATTCCTAGGGTGATATCGCCTTCTATCACCGCTTTTGCCGACAGGAAGGATATTAACAGGCCGGTTGTCTGGCTGAAAAAAATGGAACCGATTTGCTGGTATTGTCCCAAAGCCACTCCCTGGATGCTTATTTTGAACAGTTTCACCTGGATGCGCTCCCATTTCCAGCGTTGCTGCTTCTCGGAATTATTCATTTTTATTTCCTGCATCCCGGTTATCAGCTGGATCATCGTGCTTTGATTGGCGGAGGACTGTGTAAAACGCTTGTGATCCAGTTTTTTCCGGTAACGCATGAATGATAAAATCCAGGCGACATAAAGGGTGTTTCCGATTATAAATACAAGCAGGATATTTAGATTATAATAGGCCAGGATAAACGCGAAAACAAAAAAGTTGGCAAAAGAAAAAAGGGTGGACAGGGTGGTGCCGGACATAAATCCCTGGATACGTCCATGATCGCCAATGCGCTGCATGATATCGCCGATATTTTTAGCGTCGAAAAAACGGATGGGTAGTTTCATCAGTTTGGCCAGAAAATCCGAAATCAGCGAGATGCTGATCCTGGTATTGGTATGCAGGCTGATCCAGCTTTGAATAAAGTTCATGCCCATTTGCGTAAGCGACAGTACCAGTTGAGCAATCAGAATGAGCGTAATAAAATTCAAATTGTTATTCCCGATGCCCTGGTCGACGACCGCCTGTGTAAGGAACGGGAAAATCATGGCAAGAATGCTTCCGACAATCATGCCGGTAATGATTTGGGCGTATTGTGACTTGTAAGGGCGCAGATAGCGGAAAAAATAAGTCAGTTTTTTTTCCTGTCTGGCTTTGTCGTCTTCCTGCTCGTAGAAATCGGGCGAAGGGGCTAATAACAGTGCTGTTCCCGTATTTTCCCCTTCCGATCGGGTGCTTATCCAGCATTTCAGAAATTCTGCTTTGGTCATATCGTATTTTTGTCTCGCAGGATCGGCAATTCTTATGACGTAATTTCCTCGCTTCTTTTTTATACCGTAACAGACGACAAAGTGGTTTTGATTCCAGTGCAAAATACAGGGCAAAAGGGCTTCTTTTTCCAGTTGTTCAAACGTGATCCGCACGCCTTGCGTATGCATGCCGATACTTTCGGCGGCATCGCTGATGCCCAGCATGCTTACGCCTTCGCGGGTGATGAAGCATTTTTCCCGCAGGTTTTGCAGCGTATAGCTGCGGCCGTAGTGCTTCGCTATCATACGAAGGCAAGTGGGACCGCAATCCATGGCGTCGAATTGCATGTAGTGGGGAAATGTACTTCTCATTTCATTAAAAATAACTTTACAAAGTTGCTTCAAAGTTATATCAAAATATAGTAATTCCAAAATAATCCCTGTTTTTTATCAATTTATTACAAACAGGCTAAAATTTCTCACATGCTCAAAATCCCCTATAATGTATATAATTCTGTTTATGTTTATTGTATTTATTCAAAATATACCGAAGTATTGTTTGTATAAAAAAAAATTATATCTTTGTCCCAAGATTTTATTGAGTTTTTTGTATGAGTATGAGAGCAAATAGGCAAAGCGATTTTATTTCGTTTCCTGAATTTTTACATGTCAGGTATACGAAAACTTTTTTCGGGGAATATTTTGGAGACCTTGATCATAATATTCACGGGAAACAAAAAGTATTTAACTTTTTACAATATTGCATTCCGGCAGTTTCTGTTTCTGTGCGTTTACTTTTGACGCTTGTTTTTGCATCAAATCTTGTTTGCAGAAATTTATGGTTATCCTTTTTTCTTATCGGTTATTCATCCTTCCTTTGTCATGGCTGACGTCGAAGCCGATTTATACTCCCAGTCGCTGGAATACGGCAAACCGTTATCTTCCGTATCAACCGTTGCCGAATATGTATTTTTAAAAGAAAAACGTGCCTCGCTGTCCGGATCATGCGGCGAACATTTGAAAATCCCGAAGATTATCCACCAGATATATGAAAACCCCGATATTCCGGAATACCTGCTTGAGATAGCGAAAACATGGAAACAGTATCATCCCGGATGGGAATACCGTTTTTGGGACAGGCTGGCTATTGAACGGTTCCTGGAAGCCGTCTGTCCCGAATACATTTCACTCTACAAAGCTTTTTCCTTTGATGTCCAGCGGTGGGATGCCATCCGCTATTTAATCCTGTATTACCAGGGAGGACTGTATGCCGACATGGATTACGAATGTCTGGAACCGCTTGATGCCCTTTTATACGGCAGCAATTGTTGCATGGGGCTGGAGCCGCCTGCAAATGCAGTCAGTTTCAATATGCCATATATTGTGGGCAATGCGCTGATGGCGTCGGTTCCCGGTCATCCTTATTTTGAACGGGTTATCAGGGATGTTTTCAGTGAAAGCAATACATCCATGCCGGAAAACAAAAACAAATCATTCCACATATTAGAAACAACGGGGCCATTTATGACAACCCGGATTTACGACGCATACCCTTCGAGTGAAGAAATTACGCTGCTGTCGGCAGAATTGATAGCCCCGTTGACACCTGCGGAAGTACAACAGCTACTTAACGGATACGAAACAAAAGAAATGGAAGAAAAAATAGAAAAGGCATTTGCCGTTCATTATTTTTTCGGTTCGTGGGTTTAACAGATTGTTACTAAACTGGTTCAGTTATCAGATTCAAAATTCAATGACTAACGGTGGCATATATTGTTTAGGTGTTCTTTAATTCATGGGAGGAAATAGAGGCGTGCAATTTTACCATAACGTGTCCGTGAAAAGGGATGATATTATTATATTCATAGAAAAAGAGGATATAATACACAGTGATTTCGAAAGTGTAATAAGCCTGAATACCTATCTAAAAGAGAAAGTATTTAAACCGATTTTAGAAGAGAAATGGCAAGCTATAAAGGATTA
>JAISDB010000067.1 GCA_031265155.1 Prevotellaceae bacterium
AGCGAGACATTAATTCCGTTAGCCGTCGAGCCGTTAGCGGGTCGCCTAGAAGTATAAGCCTTGATTTTTTGCTTCTTTTGTATCAAGACAAAAGAAGAGAAGAGAAAATTTTATTTGCAGGGTTTTATGTCTGCATTGATTAAAACCCTGTATTTTTTTCATCTGATTTTCATTTATAATTGTTTGTTAATAAATGATTTGTTCCATTTCTAAGGAACAGCTATATAAAGACACCGGGTCGTCAATATTTCGCCTCTATGAGGCGATGTTTCTGCTGTGAGATGAAAACAGAAAAAAGGAAGCACCTTTGTGGCATTATGCTGCACTTGGCTTCCATAAAACAACAGCCAAACAAAGAACTTATCCGCATGCTGCCGGTTTTCTTTGTTTGGCTGTTAATTGTTTTTTATCAGATTTTTATTTTAAAAATTACTGACTTGATACATTCAAACGGTTTATTTTAAGAGCCAAAATCGTCGAACATCAGCATTTCGCGCGGAACACCAAGGTCGTCGAGCATCTTAATGACTGCCGAAGCCATAGGTCCGGGTCCGCACATGTAATATTCAATATCTTCAGGCTCTGGATGATTTTTCAGGTAATTATTGTAAATTACATCATGAATGAATCCCGTATATCCGTTCCAGTTATCTTCGGGAAGCGGCGCGCTTAACGCGATATTGAACGAAAAATTAGGAAATTCGCGTTCCAGTTCGAGGAAATCATCTTCATAAAAAATTTCATTTCTGGAACGCGCTCCATACCAGTAGCTTATTTTGCGATCTGTTGTTTTTAATGTTTTCAACAGGTGCAAAATATGCGAGCGCAACGGCGCCATTCCTGCTCCTCCGCCAATGTAAAGCATTTCGCGTTTTGAATTTATCAGCGGATGAAACTCGCCGAACGGTCCAGAAACAATAACCTTATCACCGGGCTTGAGCGAAAAAATATACGATGAGCATATTCCGGGCGAAACATTCATAAATCCTTCCGCATTTCTGTCGAACGGAGGCGTTGCTATACGTATGTTAAGCATCACGATGTCGCCTTCGGCAGGATAATTTGCCATTGAATATGCACGCACGACCGGCTCTGTATTTTTGCAAGTCAAATCCCACATTTTGAATTTATCCCAGTCGCTGCGAAAACGCTCGTCAATATCGTAATCGGAGTATTTTATTTCGTACTTCGGAACATCGATTTGAATATACCCTCCCGATACGAAATTCAAATGCTCGCCTTCGGGAAGCCGTACTACAAACTCCTTGATATATGTTGCCACATTCCGGTTTGAAACTACTTCACATTCCCATTTTTTTATTCCCAGCACAAATTCGGGAATTTGTATTTTAAGATTGTCGCGAACCTTTACCTGGCATCCCAAGCGCCAATTGGTCATTTGCTGCTTTCGAGTAAAGAATCCCGTTTCGGTAGGCAAAATTGAGCCTCCGCCTTCCAAAACCTGACATTTGCACATTCCGCAACTGCCGCCGCCGCCACAAGCCGAAGGCAGAAATATTTTCTCGTTTGAAAGCGTTGACAAAAGCGTAGAACCGGGACTTACAGTTAATTCTTTTTTACCATCGTTAATATTTATATTAAGTAATGCCGATGGCGAAATTTTTTTCTTTACATACAGCAGAAGCGCTATCAGTACAAGTATTATTGCAAGAACAACAGTAATTGCCGTTATAATTAATTTTACATCCATAATCCGTTTTTTAATTTATTAATTTTATTCCCATAAAGCTCATAAAAGCAATAGCCATTAATCCTGTTATCATAAATGAAATCCCCAATCCCTGCAACGGTTTTGGGACATTAGAATATTTCATTTTTTCGCGAATTGCGGCAATACCTACAATAGCAAGCCACCAGCCTATACCCGAACCCAAAGCAAACGCCAGAATATCGCTGAAATTATGATAAACATCGCCAACGCGCTGTTGCATGAAGAGCGACGCTCCCATTATTGCACAGTTCACGGCTATCAGCGGAAGAAAAATTCCAAGCTGGTTGTATAATGCCGGAGCAAATTTTTCGACCACCATTTCGACTACCTGAACTATCCACGCAATAATGGCAATAAAGACTATAAAACTAAGAAAACCCAAATCGATGCCGCCAAGCGACCGGCTTGCCCATGCCAAAGCGCCTTCACTGAGTACGAATTCGTTTAAAAGATAGTTTACAGGCACTGTGATAAACAGGACAAAAGTAACTGCTATTCCAAGCCCGTTGGCTGTTTTTACGCTTTTTGATACGGCAAGATAGGAACACATACCAAGAAAGTACGCAAAAATCATGTTATCAATAAAAATTGACTGTACAAATATATTTATAAAATTTTCCATAAGCCTGATGTTTATTTATCCTGTAAATCTTTATTAATACTGCGATGCACCCAAATTATGCAGCCCAAAATAATAAGCGCCATCGGCGGCAGAATTATCAAACCGTTGTTTAAATAAAATCCGCCGTTTGCAGCATACCAGCTTTCGGGTATTATCTGCATCCCGAACAAGGTTCCCGAACCTAAAAGTTCGCGTATAAATGCTACAATTATTAAAATCATTCCATATCCCATGCCGTTTGCAATGCCATCGACAAATGATGGTATCGGTTTATTGCCAAGAGCAAATGCTTCGAGGCGTCCCATTAATATACAGTTTGTAATGATAAGACCAACATATACCGAAAGCTGTTTGCTGACATCATAAACGTATGCCTTTAAAACTTCGTTAACCAAAATTACCAGCGCGGCAATCACAAGCAATTGCACTATTATGCGAATACTGTTGGGAATTGTATTTCTCATAAAAGAAATTATCAGATTTGAAAATCCTGTTACAACAGTTACCGATAATGCCATAACGATTGCAGGCTGCAGTTTAACGGTAACAGCCAGTGCCGAGCATACGCCCAAAACCAGCACAGTTACCGGATTGCCGTTGTTGAAAGGTGTTGTAAATACTTTTAGTCCATTGTTTGAGCTCATTGTTCCTGATTTTTATTGTTCATTTCAATAGAATTATTTTCATTTTCGGATTTTATCTTGTCAATAAAACCTTTGTACAATTTCAGATTATCGGCAAGCATTTGCTGTACTCCCCGACTTGTGATTGTTCCACCCGAAATTCCATCTACGGTGTGATTATTTAAGTCTCCGCCGGGTTTCTGTATTACCATAGGAAGATCATCGTCGTTATTAATCTGTTTTTTTTCGAATTGCTGTTGAAACGGAGCCGTTGATATTTCAGCGCCCAAACCGGGAGTTTCGCCTTCATGGTCGAATACAACGCCTGCTACCGTATGCAAATCGCTTTCAAGCGCAATGTAACCCCAGATTGGTCCCCAAAGCCCTTTTCCGTGTAATTGAAAAACATAGCGCAACTGTTCGCCATCCTTGCAGACGAAAACAGGTAAAAGCCTTTCGGCTGCGGGTTTTACAAGTTCGGCTTTAAGTTCGGTTTTGAATGCATCGCCGTCCTTTTTATTTCCCGACATGTCTATAACATAACTGTTGTTTCCAATATATTTTTCATATTCCTGCTCGATATAACTTGCTTTATCCTTTACGTTACCTGCATCGGCAGCCTTGCCTACCGCTTTAAGTATATTCTCTTTTTTCTCAATCTCCCTGTTTCTCTGCTGAGCGGGTTTCAGAGCGGTTGAAGCAATTGTAAGCAGTACGGCAACCACAACTACGATAACTACAGAGTATATTACCGTATAGGTATTACCGTTTATATTAATTTTCTTTTTATCCGAATTTTCCATTTTATTATTTTTAACCGTTAATTATAAAATTTTTCATATTACCGATTTTCTTTTCAATCGCTTCTTGACGTTTGACTGTACTACGCAGTGGTCGATAAGCGGTGCAAAGGTATTCATCAAAAGAATAGCCATCATCATTCCTTCGGGGAAACCTGGATTAAATAACCTGATAACTATAGCGACAACGCCTATTAAAAATCCGTAAATCCATTTGCCTGCTTCGGTTTGCGAAGATGTTACAGGGTCTGTAGCCATAAATACGGCTCCGAAAGCAAATCCGCCCATTAACAGGTGCTGCCAGGCAGGCATTTCCAGATACGGTGTTCCTCCGAATGTATTTGCCAGAAAGCCGACAAACAAGGCTCCGACTGCTGTCGATACCATTATTTTCCAGCTTGCAATACCTGTAAATATCAAAACAGCAGCGCCAAGCAAAATTGCAACGGTTGATGTTTCGCCTATGCTTCCCGGCATAATTCCCAAAAACATGTTCACTGTATCCGGAAGTTTATCTATTTCATTTGCTGCGGCATACGACAGTGGCGTCGCTCCCGAAAATCCATCAGCAACACTTTGTGCATTTTCAAGTCCGGCTATCCATATTTTATCTCCTGATATTTTTGAAGGATAGGCAAAAAATACAAATGCACGAGCCAAAAGAGCAGGATTCCAGATATTCATTCCTGTGCCTCCGAAAATTTCTTTACCTATAACTACTGCAAATATCACAGCCAAAGTCAATATCCATAAGGGAACATCTACAGGCATAATCAAAGGAATCAACATTCCCGTAACCAAATATCCCTCGTTTACTTCGTGTCCGCGAATTTGCGCAGATGCAAACTCTATAGCCAAACCTACAACGTAGGATACGACTATCAACGGCAATACTTTCAAAAATCCGTAAAAAAACGTATCAATAAAACTAACTGCCTCGCCTGTCGATAAAAAGTGCTGGTACCCTGCATTCCACATCCCGAAAAGCATTGCAGGCATCAACGCTATTATTACCACGCTCATTGTGCGCTTGGAATCAATGCAGTCGTGAACATGCGAACCTTTGCGCTTTGCAACTGTATCAGGCACAAAAACAAATGATTCAAACGCTTCGAATGTCGAACTGAACATTCCTAATTTTCCGCCTTTTGAGAAGGTCGGTTTCAGTTTTTCAAATATTTTTTTTAATATCATAAATCTATCCTCCTCAACCGTTCATTTCCTTAATCATTATATTTATTCCACTGCGAAGAATTTCCTGTACATTTATTTTTGAAGTACAAACAAATTCGCACAGGGCAAGGTCTTCTTCTATTACTTCGTAAATACCGAGCTGTTCCATTTTGTCGATGTCACCGGCAATAATTGCCTTTAACAGATACACCGGATAAATATCCATTGGCAATACTTTTTCGTACTGTCCGTTCATAATGAACGCGCGTTCGCTTCCGTTGTAATTGGTATCCAAATCATACTTCTTATCAGGCATAATCCATGAAAAATATGAACGAGACATGCTGAATTTATTTATGCGCAAGGGATTTGCCCAGCCAAAAAGTTCATTATAATTACCTTCCGGAATGATACATATCTGGTCATCGTAAAATCCGAGATAATCGTCTTCCGAAATTTGAACGCCCGAAAGCACGCTGCCGCTTATTATGCGATTTTCCTTTTCGCTTTCTCTTTTTATCTGATTTGCAAATATTGATACAGGCGCTCCTGCAAGAACTCTGAAATAACATGGACGTTCGATCCGCGAACCTGCCAGCACTACAACTTTGCTTGCATCGTAAATACCCTTTTCAAATAATTTTCCCAACATTACAACATGCTGCAGTTTGACAGTCCACACCGTATCGCCTTTATTTACCGGATTAACACGACTGATTTGCACTCCTACGTTTCCCGATGGGTGTTTACCTGAAAATGCGGTAATCACAACATTTTTGGCATCCAAAAATTCGGTGTTGAATATTGTGCTGTTCAACATTTTTTTTGATATGCCGAGATTCACGTTTCCATTTGTCAGTTTAGTCAGAACGCTGATGCCTTTTTTCAAATATTCGGCATCATACTGCATGGCAAAATCATAATCAACGGCAAGCGGAGACGAATCGAAGCACGAAACAAAAATAGCTTTCGGAGTGTCTGCCGGATTTGCAATTATCCCGTATGGGCGCTGAATAAAAAACGGAAATGTACCGCTTTCAAGAATTATATTAATTATTTGTTCGCGACTCATTTTTTCAAAATCGCCAACATCATGTTTAATATAATCGTCTGAAGCGTCGGAAGTAACAACGATGCTAAGCAATTTGCGCTTTTCGCCGCGATTGACAGCCGAAACAGTACCGCTGACAGGCGAAACAAATTTGATTTCGGGCTTGTTTTTATCAAAAAACAACGGAGAGCCGACTTTCACCCTGTCGCCTTCCTGAACAACCAGTTTTGGGGTGATACCAATAAAGTCCGTAGGCTTAAGAGCGTATTTTACAGGCTTCTCCGCAGCTCCGAATATTTTTTCAGGCTCGCCTTTCAGCTTTATATCCAAACCCCTTTTGAGTTTTATGACTTTTAACATATTTTGTATTTGATGTTTTATTGAATTTGCCGCAAATTTACGCTTAAATTTGCAATTGGCAATTTATAATTAAAATATTTTATTTTTTTTTATACAAATTGATAAAGCAGATAATTATAAATTTTATATATTTGCGCGGACAATCAGTATATTTTAAATTATTATAAATATAACAACAACGATAACATCAACATAACATGTATAATATAAAAAATAAAAAATTATGACACAAAAAAAACAGAATGGTAACATTGTTGCCATCATTATGATGATTGCCCTTTTTGGGATGATTGGTTTTGTAACAAACATTGCAGCCCCTGCCGGTACTATCTGGATGAGCAAATACGAAGGATCAAATGCAATAGGAATGCTGGGCAACTTAATGAACTTTTTAGCTTACCTTGTAATGGGGATTCCTGCCGGATTGCTATTGCAAAAGATTGGCTACAAGAAAACGGCTCTGACAGCTATTATTGTTGGCTTCTTCGGTTTAAGCATTCAGTTTGTTTCAGGAAAATTCACGGGCGATACCGGTTTGGTGATTTACCTTTTAGGCGCTTTTGTTGCAGGCTTTTCAATGTGCATGCTTAATACGGTTGTTAATCCCATGCTTAACGAAATCGGAGGCGGTGGAAAGAAAGGAGGAATGCTGTTGCAGATAGGCGGTTCGCTCAACTCGCTCTTGGGTACTGTTGCTCCTGTATTTGTAGGCGCCTTAATCGGCAAAGTTGTAACGGAAAAAATGTATGCCGAATGTATTGAAAAGGGATTGGATGCATGCGCGCCGGTTACTGTTTTTTCTGATATTAACATGGTGCTTTATATTGCAATGGCAATTTTTGCTGTTGTCGGTATTGTATTGGCTTTGGTTGCTATTCCCGAACCGGAAGTGGAAAATAAAACCGCAGTTGCAAAATCGCCATGGAAATATCGTCACTTTGTTTTGGGATCAATAGGTATTTTTATCTATGTTGGCATTGAAGTTGGTATTCCGGGAACAATGAAATTCTTTTTGGAAAACCTTAAAGAAGGCGCATTAGATCCGTCAGAAGCAGGCACAGTGGCTGCAACCTATTGGTTTTTAATGCTCATAGGGCGTTTGTCCGGCGCAGGAATTGCTGCAAAAGTAAGCAGCAGAAATCTGCTGACCGCCGTGTCGTCAATAGCTATTATTTTGATAGGAACGGCAATGCTGTTACCATCAAGCATAATGGTTTCAATGCCCGTTTTCTCCGATTTTCATTTTGATTTGCAAACAGTTCCAATCAGCGCATTATTGTTTGTTTTGGCAGGATTGTGTACTTCTGTAATGTGGGGAGGAATTTTCAATCTTGCAGTTGAAGGTTTGGGCGCATCTGTAAAACAGGCATCTGGCATATTTATGATGATGGTTGTCGGAGGAGGAATATTGCCGTTGCTACAGAATGGAATAGTTGACATTACAGGAAACAATTACATGATTTCTTATTTGTTGCCGCTTGCAGGACTTGCATATTTATTATTCTACGCATTAATAGGCAGTAAAAACGCAAACAAAGATATTTCTGTTGACTGATAATATTTTTCAAAAGATAAAAGCACAAAGTTAAGATTCGCTTTGTGCTTTTTTATTTCAATGCTTTTATGAATCCTGCAAACAGCGCCGATACGGAACTTTTAAAAACCATATCATATATTATCGCTCTCGACATCGACATTATTTTATATTGATGCATTCCTGCTAATTACAAATTTATTAACGGATTTTTTAACACCGCAGATTCAAGTAGCCAATGCAACTGTTTTGTAAAACCTATCTATTGGTGCGTCAAAGTTAAGTAATTTCCTTGGTCGCTTGTTAATTTTGATTTGGAAAGATTTGATATCGTCGTCATTAATATGATTAAAACTTTGTTTTTTAGGAATATACTGCCTCACGAGTCCATTTGTATATTCGTTCAAGCCTCTTTCCCACGGGGAATAGGGATTGCGAAGAAGAAACTCGCATTTAGATTTTTAGCGATGCGTTTATTTGCATAATTGCCGTGCTGTTTCTACAAAGGTACTAATCAATCAGTCCAAATCATTCGGACAGTGCCGGATTCATTTTTCAGATACTGATTTATTTTCTTCGATTTGTTCATATTCGGTCATTAACTTGTCAATAGTTTCTCCAAATTTCTGATAATCAAAATCTTTTGGTTTGCGTTTCATTTGCCCTATACGACCGATTGCATTTAACATTCCCTTGTGCAAATATTCAATTTGTTCCCGTTTTGCTTTATTCAGATATTCAATTATAGATTCTTTTGTTTTATCATAAAAATTAGAATTATATATAAATAAATTGGAATCATACTGTTCCATTATGCACAAATCTTTGCTTTTGCCATATTTATATTCTTTTTCATTATCAATATATTGCTTATGTCCCTGATTGTCAAAATCGAAAATATCATACGAAAAAAATATTTCTTTGATTGATTTTCCAAAATCTGTTTTATATAAACTGTTATTCAAAAATTTTTCAATATCATTCGTATCAAATAAAATTTGTTTATATCTAATGCCATAACAGTAATGACGCATAAATGAAAATCGAAAACCATTATTGAACTTTATGTAATATTTTTCAAATTTCATGCTAAATAAATTATCTATTTTCAATTGATTTTCAAAGCCTTCAATTATTTTTTCCAAAGGCGTATCCTTATGATTTTTCAGATTTTTATACCAATATTTCAACAAAAATAAAATTCCATTTACAGTCATTTTATATTTTGTCTTACCGTCGGAACTGATAAAAAAATCGTATTCAAAATGTAAATTCAATCGCGCCGATGCAGGCACTCCAAAATAACTTGCAACAGAAACATTGTCATATTGCCTGTCTAAATCAACTTCCTTTTCTACAAAAAATTGAAAATTTACGGGTAATAAATTATCACCATAATCACTATTATTCAGAAAATCCGAATAATACTGCTGTGCTTTTGTGCCAATTTTTCCAAATTCAGAAGATTGGTTAAATGGGTTAAAACATACAAAAAACGAATAATACCTTAATGAAGTGTCAGTGTTCATATTTGTAGTTTTTTATACCTGTTTCATATATTTCTGAATCCATGCAGGTGCAAGACGAATATCATATTCCAAAGGTGCGGGTTTTTCATTTTGCAAATTTCCGTATTTTGCATATCATTTTCTACTTAACATTGTCGCAAATATCTGAATTTGCGACAGGAATCTGAATACAAAGATAATTCTTTTTTCCAAAACAGCAAAACACAATTTATCCTGAACCTTATTTTTTCCTGCAAATCACAATACTATGCACTTTGCCAACATCATCCTTGATTTCATCAATTTTCAAACCTGCGTTTTTAATGCAGCGAATCATATCTTCGCTGTGATACATTTTGCTGTTGCCGTTGGCTAATGCGGTGAAATATAGCGATATTTGCGTGAGAGCATAAGCGGCGGTTTCAAAGTGCTGCCTATCCCAAAATGTTTCCATAATATAGAGTTTCGTATTGGCATTCATTGATTTTGCAGCGCGGGAAAGTATGCCTATAACTTCTTCTTCCGAAAAACAGTCAAGGAACTGGCTGATGAAAATCGCATTGAAATTTTCGGGAAAAGGAACTGTTTTGTCCAGCAGGTTGCAGCCGTATCCGAAAATGCGTTCCGCGCCTTTTTGTTTTGCTGTTTGCTTTCTCATCATTTCGATTTGCTGCGGCAAGTCAATTATCGTAACTTTCACATTTTCATCAAGCGCAACACAGCGCAATGCCCAACGCCCTGTGTTTCCTCCCACATCAAGCAGCGTTTTCGGCTTGTCGGCAAACACAATTTGCAAAGCCTCGTCAAACGACCGGTCGCTGTAATAATGGTCAAAATCAAACCACGATTTTTGCACCTGTTCGGGCAGTTGCGACAGTCCTTCGTAAATCGTCGTCCACGAGCCGAATACTTTCAGTCCTTCGGGTTTACCGTTTAATAAGGATTCTTCGAGATTGAACAAACCGAGATAATTTACATCATGGTTAAAATTGAGATTAACCCTTACGAGCGGATCGTTGAGTAAAAACCAGCCTGCCTTTGAACAGGTAAAGCGCTCATTTTCAAATGAAACAGTGCCGATTGTCAATGACGATTCCAACAAGCACTGTACCGCATAACGCGAAAGTTTTGTTTTTTCGACGACTTCTTCCAGCGTCAATCCTTTTTGAGAATCAAGCAACACTTGCAAAATGCCGAACTTTATCATCAGGCGCGACACTTGAAAAACAACCGGCGCCTGCGATATTTCGTGCGCCAAACGCTGCGCATCCAAAGCGGATTTTTGCTCTTTTGAGTATTTTTTTTGTAATGCAGGGAAAAGATTCATATTGTCTGAACTATGATTTTTTCAATTTCAAAAGATTGAGTTTCATGGTATAATTATAGTATTTATCCTCTTTGAAGTCGACATATCCTTCATCAAGCGTAACAAAGCCTAATCGAGAGTAAAATGCCTTATTTTCAGAAAGCTGAGTTGTTAATCCCAATAAACCGCAGGCAGGCTCAGAGGAAGCAAGTTCCTGAATTACACTTCTTATTACATAAGAACCAATACCTTTTCCCCTGTATTCCCTTTTGATTACAACCATGGATAAATAATAATACTCGGAAGTTTTCATTGCTTTTTTCAGCACATTGTTATTAATTCCCTTCAAGCTGAGCATCCTAAATAGAGCATTCATTCCAAATCTTAAAATAAAACTGGGTATTCCTGCTTTCAAGTAGGTAAAGATACCTGTTTTTACGCCTTGTGGCGGTATTAGAGTAAATGTTCCGATTATTTTTCCTGTGTCTTTTTCTTTTACAGTGCTTGTTAAAATCCGTTTTTGATTAAGAATAAAAAGATTGGTTTTGAACAGCCGTAATAAACCTTCTTTCTGTTGATTTTTCTTTGTGAAAATGATTGAATATGCAGGATTTGTTATAAAAGCATCCGTTAAAATCTCTACAACTTCATCAAATTCCGAATTTCGTATTTTCTCGATTAAGATATTTTCCATATTTGCTTAATTCTCAATTAATCTCAACAAGCATTTTAATTCTTCTTTCTTCTTTCCCGCTTCAATACATTGCTCCACAATGCTTTTATCCAAATTCTTTATCGCATCCAAGTCAATCCGCAAATCTTCAAGCAAATACGTTTGCATTGCCCGCACGGATTGCAGGCGCAAATTTGGCGTGGCAACAATCATGTCGCAAACGGCTTTCGCGGGCGTGGCAATCAGGAAGGCATAGCGGTTTTCAATAATCTCCTGCCGAAGCCCAATGCTGAAATAATCTGACGAAACGGTTTTGTACTCAAAACTTCCGAACGGCGTTGTAAAATTCTTTGCCCGCTTGGTCGTCATCGAACGTACCGTATAAACCCTTTCAGGTATCATTCCGTAGTACGCCAATGCAGTTTCGAGCGAAATATATGAAGTACCGTATAAATGATTGGCGATAAGTTCACGCGAAACAGATTTACGGCTGATTTTGTCGGAAACAACATATAAACCCTTTTTCAACCGAATAATTTCACCATGCTTTTCCATCGAGGCTATTTTATTGCGCGGAAATTTATACTGGCTCGTAACTTCCGACAAAACAGCAACATTTACTGGGATATTACCATATTTTTCCAACTCATGCATCATCTTTCAGTAAAAACTTTACGCCACAAAGATAGTGATTTTTCCGCAGATAGTGGAATATTTCTCAACTATCTGCGGAAAATATCATAATAACGCAATTTTCATGCTGTGGCTTTCCAGATAATCTACCATGAAATCGAAAATTCATGACAACCCTCACCTTCCCGTCGCCTCCTTATACTCCGACAGTTTTATAAAATACTCCGTTGCTGCCTCCGTGTACTGGTCGCAGCTTTGCTGGAGAAGGTTTTGAGCGTTAAACAGGTCGGGGAAAATCAAAATCAGGATTGACTATTATCCATCAATTCTTTCAACTTATCGGCATTCGGCAAAAGACTTTATATTCCGGAGGCAACTCGTTTGTAGTACAATAAATAGTGGCACCCGTCCTGTGTAAAAGTCAACTAATTCGTTACATGTTTAACATTTTAATTGGTGGTATATTTCCGATAGCCGAATGTGGCCTGTGCTCGTTGTAGTAGACCAAGAATCCCAGCAGTTCATTTCGCAAGTCCTCGAGGTTTTCGTATAGCGCTCCGTCGATGAAATCCTCGTTGAGCGTTCGCCAGAAACGCTCTACTTTTCCGTTGGTTTGCGGTCGATATGGTCTGGTATACCGGTGCTTGATGCTCATTTCCAGCAGCAGTCGTTCAAACGGATGCTCCTCCTTGTTCTTGGTCGCCGGGCCGCTGCCGAACTCCGCGCCGTTGTCGGTGAGCACGGCATCAACCTCCACGTTGTACTGCTGTTTGAGGATGTTCAGGGCCTTCAGCGTGGCAAACATCACGGTAAGGGCCTTTTTATCCTCCAGTACCTCCACTCATACCACGCGACTATAACCATCTACTAGCCCAAGCAGGTGATAAGTACGCTCCGTGTAGGCGATGGTGATACCCTTGGATAGTTGGTGACAGTCGACATGCACGAGTTCTCCAATTTTATTCATGATAATCTTTCTTCGTTCTTGCTTTTGAACAGGCTTCAGTTTATTGAGCCCGTGCCGCCTGCAAATGTTGTAGATGGTAGTCGGGCCGGGAGCAAAGGTAGCATTTTGTCGCAACATGTCACGTATCTCGTAACGATTGTTGCCCTGCTGCCGAAGGTTGATAACACGTTCCTCGGTTTGCAGGTCGACACG
>JAISDB010000104.1 GCA_031265155.1 Prevotellaceae bacterium
TAAAACCGGCATAGACTTCGCAGGCGGGGAACCCGCTCGGCGAAGAGGGCGTTAAAACGGAATTCCGTCAAGCGAAGCGAGACATTAATTCCGTTAGCCGTCGAGCCGTTAGCGGGTCGTCGAGAAGGCTCGCCTTGATTTTTTGCTTCTATAGTATCAAGACAAAAGAAGAGAAAATAAGATTTTATTTGCAGGGTTTTATGTATTGATTAAAACCCTGCAATTTTTTCCTCTGAGTTTCAATTATAATTATTTGTTAAGAAATGATTTGTTTCCTTTTTAAGAAGCAACTAATTATTAATTTTTCTCTTTTTGCGTTCGAGAACGGCAGGTTCGAGCGACAGCCCGTTGCCGTTCAAAAGCCCTGCAACGCCTTCTTTGGTTTTGCCGCTGCAGTCGCTGCAATGACATTCTTCCCTGTAATCCGAAGGCTCTGTATAAGTAGTGATTACTCCCTCGAAATTACGCAATACTATTTTGTGCGGGCTTTGCGATATTATGTATGTGGGCATTACCGGCGTTTTGCCGCCTCCACCCGGAGCATCAACCACAAATGTAGGAACGGCATATCCGGATGTGTGTCCTCGAAGGTTTTCAATTATCTCAATGCCCTTCGATACCGGAGTACGAAAATGCTCAAGTCCCATAGACAAGTCGCACTGATAGATATAATACGGTCGCACGCGAATCTTTACGAGATTGTGAACAAGCTTTTTCATCACATCAACACAGTCGTTAACGCCGCGCAAAAGCACCGTCTGGTTTCCGAGCGGTATTCCGGCATCTGCCATTCGTGCGCAGGCAGCCGCTGATTCGGGCGTAATTTCGTTTGAATGATTAAAATGCGTGTTTATCCATATCGGATGATATTTCCTTATCATATTTACAAAATCGCCGGTTATGCGCTGCGGACAAACCACAGGCGTGCGTGTTCCGAGCCGTATTATTTCCACATGGGGAATTTCGCGCAAGCGCCTGATAATGTATTCGAGCTTGTCGTCGCTGACCATCAGGGCGTCGCCGCCCGAAAGCAGCACATCGCGCACCTGCGGCGTGCGGGCAATATAATCAATAGCCTTTTCGATATTGTCCTTTGGCGAAGCGGCGTCGTGCTGTCCGGCAAAGCGCCGCCGCGTGCAGTGGCGGCAGTACATCGAGCACATGTCGGTAATCAAAAACAGCACGCGGTCGGGATAGCGGTGCGTTAGCCCCGGCACGGGCGAGTCTTCGTCTTCGTGCAGCGGGTCGAGCAGGTCGGCAGCCGACTTGTGCGTTTCCGCCGCAGTGGGAATTGCCTGCTTGCGTACCGGACAGTGCGGATTGTCGAAATCAATAAGGCTTAAATAATACGGCGTTATTGCCATGCGCAGGGTTTCGAGCGATTTTTTCACTCCATCTTCTTCTTCATCTGTAAGGTTTACGTATTTTTTAAGCTGTTCGAGCGTTTCTATGCGATTTTGCACCTGCCAGCGCCAGTCATTCCACTGTGCATCGGCAACATCTGGAAACATTTTTTTTCTGTTTGTACTGTTCATTTTTGTTTATTTTGTTTTATTTGTTTGTAAAGTTATAAAGTTTGTAATTTCTATTAATTGTTAATTATTAATTATTAATTGTTTATTTGTTGTTGTCGTAATTTGTAAACCTAACAGGTTTCGGAAACCTGTTAGGTTCTCTTTCTCTTTCTACCAACGTTTTGTTCCTAACGGAACATTTCAATTGACAATTGATAATTAACAATTGACAATTATTTGTCTTGCTTAATATGTTTGGTCTTCTTTCCAACTTTATACTTTATAACTTTTCATTCTTCACTTTGTTGGATTGCTTCGGCGTTCCGCATCGAAATGACGTTACTTTTGATTTACGATTTTTATATTTACCATTTACTGTTTTCATTAAATTGTTAAACCGTTACAGCGTTCCTGCGGAACGCAATGTCGGTAGAAATAATTATATCTCACCATCTTCGCCGTCCCGTCAGGGACGGAATGTTGATAATTATTCAGCAGGTTTAAAAACATATTTTTCATCATATTTAACTCCGAAAAGTTTTAAAAATTCAATATATTCCGTAACCATATCCCTATTTTTATGGTGTTCGGGCTGATGTGCTATGTATTGTATCACATCATTCAATTGCGATTTGGAATAAGAGAAAGAGCCATAACCTTCCTGCCACGAAAAACGCCCCAATACCAAACGATTTTTGTTTATCCATTCGGACGATTCGCCCTTGATGGCTTTCATCAAATCAGACAACGATTCCACAGGACGCATTCCGAATAAAACATGTATATGATCGGGCATTCCGCCTATTTGCAACATTTTATGCCCGTGATTTTGTACAATACCTGTAATGTATTTGTATAATTTTTCTCGCCACGATTCTGTTATCAGCGAAATGCGGTTTTGAACGGCAAAAATGCAATGTATATGAATTTGAGTGTAGGTATTTGCCATTTATTTATCTGTTTTTATACACATTGCGTCCCGACAGGACGCCTGCCGTATGCTTATTATTGTTTCTACCAACATTCTGTTCCTGACGGAACATTTCAATTGACAATTGATAATTAACAATTGACAATTATTTGTCTTGCTTAATATGTTTTGTATTCTTTCCAACTTTATACTTTATAACTTTTCACTCTTCATTCTTCACTCTTCACTTTTTTGGATTGCTTCGGGCTGCGCACTCGCAATGACGTTACTTTATAACTTTATAAACTTTCAACTTTACAACTTTTCACTCTTACCTCTCGCGCCTTTTTCCTGCGCCATAATGTTTTTATACCGTTCGCTGACGGCGTTCATGTCGCGCATGAAGCCTTCGTAAGCATCCGCACCGTTCACCAGCGCCAGCGCTTCGATACGGTCGAATATCTGCCTGATGCACGTGTCGACTTTCAGTCGCGTGTCGCGCATGCGCAGTGCGGGACGCTGGGCTGTTTCGTAGTAGCGGTCGAGCATCAGCCGGTCGAAGCGGTCGTTTTCCGTTTCGAGTTGCGATACCCATTCACCCAGACCGAGCAGCGTTACCTTCGGCGCATTGTCAGGAGTGCGCAGTTCGCGCAGTATGTCATTTATTGCCGCCGTTTCCTGATCAAGCGTTTTGACTGCGATATTGCCGTAATTCGCAAATATCACTTCTATTTTGCGGGCAGCCGCGCGCTTTTCGGCATTGAAATGGTTGAGAGCCGATTTTACGGCGTCCGACATTCCTCGAAAAATGCCATCGCGAATGCTGTCCTGTTCGTGTATTTCGACTGTCAGTTCGCTTTTGCGAACAATGTCGAGCGCCGACTCTTCATCGGCAAACAGTGTTTCGTACTCGTCGTAAAGCGCCTTTATTCCCAATGTTTCGGGCGTGTATTTAGCGACAAGCTTCCTGAACGTGGAGTTGTATTCCACGTGCGATTCGTTGCGAAGATTTTCAAATCTTACTCTAATGATTTCTTTTTTCATAATTTTCACTTTTATACTGTTGTAATTTTAGTTGCCATGTAATAAAATGCGGCATCTGCGATTGCTGCAAACCATCGCCAAGCCTTCTGATGCCCTTGCAGTAATGCTGCAACCGTCGCCAAGCCTTTTGATGCCCTTGCAGCAATGCTGCAAGCAGTCGCCGAGCCTTTTGATGCCATTGCAGCAATGCTGCAAGCAGTCGCCAAGCCTTTTGATGCCCTTGCAGCAATGCTGCAAGCAGTTTCTGATGTCTGTCATAATTTTTATTAATACGTTTATAATTTGTTTTCTAAACCTGACAGGTTTTACTGTATTTTCGTTCCACTGCTCGGCGTAAGTTCTGCCTCATTCCATAATATATACGAGGCAGCGTCCTGTAACTCCGGTGGCATATCCGGAATGTATATCTGCATACTGTCCCGCATGCTGTCGCTGCCCGCAGGAAAATGATACTCGCGTTTATGTTTCATCTCGTAAAGAATATTTCCATCCTTATCTCTTGTAGAAAATTTGTACATGGAATAAAACAATAAAACCATACTTAATATTACATAAATCCAAAAAAACACCTTGCTTTTCATGCGTTCCTTTCCTTTCTGCCTCTTATACTTTTCGATTATCTCTTTTCTTCTTTTTTCCCTATATATATATATATAGTTAATTATTAAAAAAGGAAGCGCTAAAACAAGGCTTGTAAGCAATCCTTCCAGACTGAATCTGCCTTTTCCTGTATCCCATGGGAATTTTGCACCATGATAAAAATTAAAAAAGGCGTTTAATAAAAAAAACACAGTTGCTATATTAAAAAATTGAAGTATACCTAAAACTATATAGGCAAGGAATTCCGGATCTTTTTCTTTTTTGATTTTAGAGTAATAATAATACAGCCAGTAAAAAATATTCTTAAACATAAGCTATCTGTCTAAAATAAACCGTTGCAGGTATTCAGCATCCACCTGCAATGAATCAAGTCCATCCTCAATCAGTATGTCGGGAATGAATATTCTCGTATTATCGGCAGGGCTGTTATAATCCGGCGCAAGAGTCTGCACCCTTAATTCCGCCTTACCGCGACCATCAAAAACGCCCAGTAAATCCAGTCCGAAATAGGCTATTCCTATTACCAGTCCGGCTGGACCCATAGTAGAAATACCGCCAATTATTATATTAGCAAAAGCTTTTTCAAAAGATTGCTTTTCATTAGCAAAATCTGAAATTTCAAAATATATTCCTATCAACCAAAAAGCACGCCCAGCCTTTTTCAATGTATTCTTCGCGCTGTGCGTTTTAATCTGTCCTCTGCTTCCGCCATGCCAGCCGCTTCTGTACAGCTTGGGGCTGAATGTCTGCCCGCGCATCCTGTACATTCTGTACGTTGTCTGTCCTGCTCCAAGCTCCAGCGCCGATGCAGCAAACCCTGCAACAGTAAGACTTCTTGAAAGATTAAGCAGTGAAAAATCTTCGCCTGAACTTCCCGTTTCCGATGGTAAAAAAGGAACATCAGGAAGGTTTTTCGCGTCCGTAATACCCGTGTAGTCGCTTCCGTAAACTGTTTCGGCGGCTCCAAGAGTCATTGTCGTTTCCTTAGTCTTTCCGCTTGATCCGTCCCTGACCCGTATATGAACTACGGGAGAGGAAAGGGAATCGGAAGAGCCGGTTACGCTTACTTTTATTTCACAATTATCAGTCGGCACTACCATTATGTCGCCGCGTCCGAAATCCACAGCAGTTGTTCCGTCGGAATTAACGCGTATTGCACGGTTCCTGATTTTGCGGGCAATGTCGTCCGTATCAGGCATGTTATCCTGAGGAAAATAATACAGGGTGCTTTTTGTGAGCAGCGTAAAGGTATTCCTGTCGTAATTAACTCCCGGCGGGCTACCGATATAAAGGCTTTCCGGCGGTATAATCACAGGCTCGCTGATGGAACGGTACACTGTGCCGTCTTCATCCGTAACAAACCCATCGTAGGAAATGCCGAGTGAGAGCAGGAACATGTAATAGTCCAGTGTAATCGAATCATTCATAATTACCTCCGGTGCTTAAACAGGCTAAGCCCGTTTACGGTTAATTCGCCAATGCGTAAAAATACTTTGTGTCCAAACATAACTTTATTGTTTTTAAAATTTATAATTTAATTATTCAAAAATTTATCGCCTCGCAGCATTATAAACCCGTCAGGTTTTGCTGAAATGTTTTTTATTTCACATAAAGCCGTTCAAAAAGTTCGCGTATTTCCCTTGATTCGCGGACTATGTTCAAAGTCAGTTCGGCGTGTCCGCGAGCGTATCCGTTGCCTACAATCAGGTTTATGTCCTTGCCTACGCCTTCTGCTCCGAGCGCCGCCCTGGTAAAGCTTGTAGCCATCGAGAAGAAGTAAACGCAGCCCTGTCCCTTGGTTATCAAAATAGATGTCATTTCGGTTGAAGGCACGTTTACGTTGTTGATTGTAACATCAACGCCTCTTCCGCCCGTGATTGGCATTACCCTGTTATATACGTCCATTACGCTGGTAGCGTCGGCAACAATCACATCGGTAGCCAGGTTCATGTCCTTAATTCGTTGGGCGTTTTCTTTCGAATATTCCACCACAATCACCTTTCCGTAGCGTCCTGCGTTTTTCATTGCCTGATAGCAGCACAGTATTCCCGACTTTCCGCCTCCGCCTATTATGCAAACCATGTCGCCCTCGGTAACCAGACGGTCAACCTGAGCAGGCGCTCCAGCCACATCGAGTACGGCTAAGGCAAGCTTTTCGGGTATGTCGCCTGGCAGTACTGCAAACAGTCCGCTTTCAAAAAGAATTGCCTGCCCTGCAATATCCACCTGATCCGATGCAGCCGACAGGCTGATAATTCTGTCTATCTTCAAAGGCGTGAGCGAAAGCGATACCAGAGTTGCTATCCTGTCGCCGATTTTCACTTTTGTTGTATTCTTAAAATTTTCGCCTATAGCCTTTACCGTACCGATTAACATTCCACCCGAACCCGTTACGGGATTCTGCATTTTGCCGCGCTCTTCGACAATTGAAAGAATCATGCTTCTCATCAGCTGCCCGTCTCCGCTGCAGGCATTTCGTATCTGCGTATAGCTTGCCGAATCGATATTAAGCGTTGATACGTCAATAAGCAGCTCATTGTCGTATATTTCCATTGTATTATCGAGTTTTTGCGCCGGCTGAGGCAATGTTCCCGCCGGCGATACTACTCGATGCGTTCCGTATCTGCAACCTTTCTTTTGCATTAGCTTATTAGTTTGTAAAGTTCATAAAGTTTATATTTAATAAAATATTAATTATATGCCTTATCTGCCATGTATTATTCTGCCGTCATTGCGAGGAGTGTAACGACGAAGCAATCCATAAAAGAACATGTCAATTGGATTGCTTCACCGCAAGCGGTTCGCAATGACGTTTCAATAAATAGATGAATTTTAAGCATATAATAATCTGTTCTATATAATATTTATTTACTGATAGTTTGCTTATGAACTTTTTATTATTACATTATTACAATTTTCAAATCAAGCGTAAAGCTCCGTAAAAATTTTGCGCAATTCATCATTTTCGCGCAGTTCCTGCAAAGTGATTTCAGCATGACCCTTCGTGTATCCGTTGCCAACAATCATTGTTACATCGCTGCCGACACCTTCGGCGCCAAGCGCAGCCTTTGTGAAACTTGTAGCCATCGAAAAGAAATAAACCAGCCCGGTATCTTTGGTGCATAAGATTGATGTCATTTCGGTGTCGGTGATATTAACGTTGTTGATTGTAATATCGCAAAGCTGTCCGCCGGTAATGCGTTCGATTTCTTCCAGAACAGCCACAGGCTGAGTAGCATCGGCAGAAAATACGTAATCGCAGAAGTTGAGCTTTTTCAGGCGTTCCGTTGATTTCTGACTGTGACACAAACCTATTACCTTTCCTGTAACTCCGGCACGTTTTTTTGCTTCGTAGCAGCACAGCATTCCCGATTTTCCTCCTGCTCCGATAATCAATACGGTATCTCCGGGCTTTACAAGCTTTGCCGTTTGCGCAGGCGCTCCAGCTACATCCAGCGCCGAAAGAGCAAGCTTTTCGGGCATGTCGGCAGGTATTTTTGCATAAATTCCGCTTTCAAACAAAATTGCTTTTCCATCAATATCAACCTGATCGACATCTGCGCGAATTTCCTTTATCTTATCAATCCGCAACGGCGTAAGCGACAGTGAAACCAGAGTAGCAATCTTATCGCCAACTTTCAAGTCGGTTTTATCTTTCAGCGCATCACCTATTTTTTCAACCGTTCCGAGCAGCATCCCGCCAGAACCGGTTACCGGGTTGCGGTGCTTTCCCTGCTTTTCGACAATAGCCAGCATGATTTCCGCTATTTTCTTTTTGTCGCCGCCTGCCTGTTCTTCGATTTGAGTGAATGAAGCACTGTCGACATTCAGTGTCTGCACGTCAATAAGGATTTCGTTGTCGTAGATTTCATCCATATTGTTGTCGATTTTATTTGCCGGCTGCGGCAAAACGCCTTTCGGCTCAATTACACGGTGCGTACCGTATTTGTTTCCTTTTTTCTGCATAGTTTACAATAATTTATAATTTAATAATTTAAGATTTAATAATTTATTCGAACTTTAATATTTATAACGGTTTCATTCCAAGTATTTGCCTTGCTTCGGCGGGATTGGCAATTTCGCGTCCGAGCTCGCTTGCCATTCGCACAACTTTTGCAACAAGTTCGCCGTTAGATTTTGCCAATACTCCCTTCGACAGGTAAACATTGTCTTCAAATCCCACGCGAACATGTCCGCCATCGATAATCGAGGCTGAAGCCAAAGGAAATTCATAACGTCCAATTCCGGCAACGGTATAAGTTGCACCCGAAGGAATACTTCCGCGCATGAATACAAAATCGCGCAAGTCGCCGCCAATGCCGCCATTTACGCCCATAACGAAATCGAAGTGAAACGGCGGTTGAATAAAACCTTTTTTTGCAAGCCGCAATGCCATATCTATCATGCTTTTATCAAACACTTCGAGTTCGGGCTTTATGCCGCGCTCAATCATTCGCTGTCCGAAATATTTTATTGTGTTTTCGGTGTTTGTAAACACATCGTCGCCGCCGAAATTACAGGTTCCGCAATCGAGCGTTGCCATTTCGATGTCGAGTTCGGTTGGCTGCAACCGCTCGTCGTTGGTCATTCCTACAGCTCCGCCTGTCGATGGCATAATTATAATATCGGGAATTACCGCTTTTATCGCGTCAATACATTCTTTGAAACGCGCCTTGTCCTGAGTCGGCGTTCCGTCGTCGTAACGCACGTGCAGGTGAATAATGCTTGCGCCAGCATCGTACGCCGACTTTGCTTCGCGAACAATCTCATCAACAGTGTAAGGTACGGCAGGATTATGCTCCTTTAATACTTCCGCGCCGCAAATAGCAGCAGTTATTATCAGTTTTTCCATTGCTTATAGTATTTTATTTAATTTTCTGTATGTTTATAAATTACATTATTGTTTAATTTTCCTTTTAATGTCTTCAGTCAATTTCATTTCAAATGTTAATACCATTACAGGCGTATTTGAAAATTTTCCTTTCCTGCCGAAATTGAGGAAGCGTTTTATATTTATCATAACTTTTTATCCTGAACAATCTCATATTGCTGGAATTTAATAAGTTTTATACTGTTATAGTCGTTTACATCTTCAAAAACATATTGCCAAAGCGAATAGTAATCGCTCCGTTTTTCAAAAAACAGAGTTTTCACAGGTTTGCCTGTATATTTTTGCCATTGACGGTACGGATAATAAAGCTGTCGGATGATTGTATTTTCAGTCGAACTGTTTTTTGCTTCAACCAAAACAACCTGATTTTTACCTTCGTAGCCTGCATCAACTTCTGTTTGAACACTTTTCTGTGTAATTATCTGTTTTCCAACATTAAAGGAAAACTCAGGAGTGTATTTTCTTCCCCTGACTGTTAAAACCAAACTATCGTCTTCCATAAAAGTACGAATTAAACTTGCTGCATAAGCAAAATCTAAATGCTGCATTTCGGAATCACCAATTAGCGAAGTATCCAATTGAAAATCAAGTTTTGAAGTATAAATTTTTGCAGCAGTTGTTATTTTTGGAATATCAACATAGCCTTCGCCTTTCACAATGGCGTACTCGCCATTTCGTGTTGGTAAAATAAACAAGCCGTTATCAATAAAAATTTGCGGACGGTATTCCCGAGTATCCTGCTTACAAAGAATACGTACTTCTTTTTCATTGGTTTTACTGAAGTGAGCAGTTGCCTGCTTAATCATTTCGGCAGAAATTATAAACGGTTCCTTTTCAAAATTATGATTTTGAATTTTATATCTGTCGAAAATTGCCTGCCATGAATTACTGTTCATATCTAAAATAAATTCGATTGACTTCTTATTGAAGTTAAGCGTTTAATTGTCAGATTAATATATTCTTTTTCAATATCAATTCCGATATATTTTCTATCGCCGATGATTTGTGCTGCCACGCCTGTTGTTCCGCCGCCATTGAATGGGTCAAGAATCAAGCAGCCATTGTTTGTTGAAGATAAAATAATGCGCTTCAACAATGCGAGCGGTTTTTGCGTTGGGTGTTTTCCAAAAACTTTTTCGTCAGGCGAAGGAGTTGGAATACTCCACACGCTACGCATTTGCCTGTCAGGCACTTTCATTTTGTCTTCCTTAAAAATACCGTTTTTCATTTTATCATAATTGAAAACATGCTTTGCTTTTTTGTCTTTCTTAGCCCAAAGTAATGTTTCGTGGCTGTGTGCAAATGTTGTGCAAGCCAAATTAGGCGCAGCATTCGGCTTAAACCATGAAATATCATTAAGTATATGAAAATCAAGTTTTTGTAATAAAAAACCACATTGATAAATACTGTGATTTGTTCCACTAATCCAAATTGTTCCGCAGGGTTTTAAAATCCTGCGACATTCAGAAATCCATTTTTCATGAAAATTCAAATCATCTTCAAAACCTTTACTTTTATCCCATTTTCCCTTGTTCACGCTAACCATCTTTCCGGCATGGCAAGTTATTCCGTCGTTCGATAAATTGTACGGCGGATCGGCAAAAATCATATCTATGTAATTATCAGGAAAATGAGTCATAATATCCAAACAGTCATTATTATACAAAACAGCATCCGCTGTTTGATAAGCAGGCGTGATACTTCTTTGCTGTATTTTCTTTTCTGCAATGTAAGCTATCGGCAGTTCCATTACCAAATCCGGATGTTGCTCAACTATTTTATATTCCATAATTTACAAATTTTTTCCTGTACGTTTTCCATCTTAGCTTTTTGCAAATATACTGCTTTTAATCAAGATTATGCTTATCATCTAAATTTTATCTACCATCAAGTTTTCAAAATTATTTAGTAATGATTTCAAAAAAATCGAACCGTTTATTAAAAGTCGCTGATATGCAAAAGGAATATTTATCTGCAGTTTTCCCTTTCATGTCCATATACATAAACTGCATGAACAGTCAAGACAAAGATCATGAATACAATGATTTTATTCATATTCCCTGTATTTTCAGCTTGTTTTTCGTTGACAGTTTTTCGGCACAACGCAGGTTCCGCTTGCTCTGCAAACTACCACAGGCTCTGCTAAAACATCCGCTGCCGAATCGGAAATATCCGCGCGCGGAGCAATTACCTTTCGCGCTTCAAAAACCATTTTGCGCGATGTGTTTCCCGTGCTTACAATTTCGCCTGTTGCTTCGATATAGTCGCCCGCATAAACAGGCGCAAGAAATTCTACATTGTCGTAAGCGCAGAAAAGTCCTTCATCGCCATCGTTTATAATTAAAAGTTCGGTTGCAACGTCGCCGAAAAGGTTCAACATTCGCGCGCCATCAACCAGATTGCCGCCATAATGCGCATCGTGCGAACTCATTCGCACACGTATAAGTGATTTTGTCATATTTTTGTATTAAATTTTTATAAAATCAAGAAACAATATAATCTACCATGATTGCAGGCGTGTGCACCTCTTCGGGACGAATTGCTCCGACAGGCACTGTTTCGTCAATTTCGGCAATTACCAAATCGGCTGCCGCAGCCATCACCGGATTGAAATTTTGACTTGTTCCATAATATACAAGATTTCCCGATTCGTCACCCCTGCCTGCTCCAATAAGCGCGATGTCGGCTCGCAAAGGCTTTTCGAGCAAATAATCTTTTCCATCAACATTTATAACCTGCTTTCCCTGTGCTATAACCGTTCCAAGTCCTGTAGGAGTGAGTACGCCGCCCAGTCCGAAACCGCCTGCACGTATGCGCTCGGCAAGAGTTCCCTGAGGAACAAATTCAACTTCGATTTCGCCGTTATTCATTTGCTGCTGCGTAAGTTCGTTGGTTCCGATATGAGATGCAATTACCTTTTTGAGTTGCTTGCGTTCCAGCAATTTACCAGCTCCCTTATCGGGAAACGAAGTATCGTTTGTAATCAGCGTTATATCCTTTACATCGCTTTTGGCAAGCGCATCAAGGATTTTATTTGCCGAACCGTTTGATAAAAATCCTCCAACCATAACTGTCATGCCGCTTTTAATTTTGGAAACGGCCTGTTCTACTGTAATTTTTTTGTTCATAAATTGTTGTACTTATAATTTGATGATGTAAATTTAATTTGTAAAGTTATTACTTTTTTGCAAGACAAACAAAAAAAATTAAAGAAATAAAAATAATTATGATTTTAATTTGCTAAATATGAGAATACTAATTGACATGCAAAATTAATTTTTGCCGGTTGACGTATTTTGTAAACATTTAAAGATAATATGCAATATTAGAACTGAAAATAAATAAACGGCTGCACATCGCTGCTTTTGATTTGTATAATGAAACATATCAGTACAAGCATTACAACTGTTTTAAAAATCAATGATGTATCGATGAATTTGTTTTTGAAATAATTTTCTGTTTTTACAGGTAAAAAATGTAAAACATATCCAATGAAAATAAACAGAAATACAAATTTGTATCCCGACAGCATTTGCCATATAATCTGCGGCTGAAAATTACCGAAGATTTGCGATAAGATTACGCTGCAGTCTTCGAGCGATGTATTCCGGAAAAATATCCATGCAAACATTACAAAATGAAAGGTTATAAATACGCCAACCCGACGGCGCAGCGTACTTGCAGGCGATACGGCATTTTTGCCGACATTCGCAACAAGTCCGAAAAACTTATGCACGGCGAGAGCCATTCCGTGCAATGCTCCCCAAATAATAAAATTCCAGTTTGCTCCGTGCCATAAACCTCCAAGCAGCATGGTTATAAACAGGTTAATATATGTTCTGATTTTTCCCTTGCGATTTCCGCCAAGCGAGATATAAAGATAATCGCGCAACCACGATGAGAGCGAAATATGCCAGCGCCGCCAAAATTCCTGAATGCTGGCAGACTTGTAAGGCGAATCAAAATTAATGTTAAATCTAAAACCAAGCAGCAATGCTATGCCTATTGCCATATCGCTGTATCCTGAAAAATCGCAGTATATCTGCAATCCGTAACCATATATGCCGAAAAGATTTTCGATGCCGGAATAAAGCGATGGATTTTCAAAAATCCTGTCAACAAAGTTTATGCCTATATAATCGGATATTATTGCCTTTTTGAATAATCCGCACACAATGAAATAAATGCCCGTACCAATCATTTCGTTGGTAATTTTCAGCGGACGGCGAATTTGCGGAATAAAATCGCGCGCACGAATAATAGGTCCTGCAACTAATTGCGGAAAAAACGACACATAAAAGGCGTAATCCAAAATATTGTTCAACGGTTCGACATTTCGCCGGTACACATCTATTGTATAGCTTAACGATTGAAATGTGAAAAATGATATTCCCACAGGCAGAAAAATATCGGATGGCTGAAAATTGCCGTTTACTATTGTCGAGAAAGCAGCACCGAAAAAGTTGAAATATTTAAAGTAAGCAAGCAGCCCAAGTCCGATACACAGGCTGACTGAAAGAAATATTCGCCGTATGTATTTTTTTTTGAAGCGAGCCAGGCACTGAGCCAGCAGGAAATCGCCAACTGTAACTATTCCAAGCAGAAAAAAGTAAAATCCGCTGCTTTTATAATAAAAATAATACGAAAAAAGCGTAACAAAAATCAGTCGCGGAACGGTACGTTTTTTCAATGCAGTATAAGCAATCACAAAGGCAAGAAACAGGAACATGAAAAATCCGCTGTTAAAAATCATCGGTTCGTTTGAATTATAAACAAACAGTGATTTGATTTTTTCCAAATCTAAACCGAGACTGTCAAGCCAGTTATTCATAATTGTCAAGCACATGTTCGTTGTAACCTGCTATTAACGCTTCATAAAGCAAATTGCCATGAAGCGCATATCCGTCAATTATGAAATGCAATTTGTCTTTTTGATAATAATTTCCGTTCAGCCAGTTTTTACATGAATACTGTTCGCCGCCAGTGATATTGAACAAATCCCAGCATGCGACATTATGGTCGGAGGCAAACTGCATGATTGTCGATGCAATGTGTTTTGTGTTTTTATTTTCGGCTACCGATATTACTTTACGGTTTCTGCGCTTGCGTGCGCGGCTGTACGTAGTTTTAAATGTTCCGGGCGGCGTGGTATATAATATTGCCGTATTCGGACATGAATTTTTCAAAAGCGAAAAAAGATTTTCCATCATGCCGTAATGGTATAGCGAGTCGTATCGACCAAGACCTTCGTTTGTGCCAAGAGAAACAATAATCAAATCGGGATTCAGTTTGATTATTGCATCCGCGTACTTTTCATTTGTGAAGTTTTTGCTTGTTGCTCCGTTAATGCCTATGCAGTGACAGATAATTCCATGCAAGCCATTTTCTTCAACTATTCCGCTGCTTCTGTATCCATCAATGAATCCTGTTGAAGCGCTGCCGAATATTTCGGTCAGTCGGGAATTGAATGCAGGCGTAAATTCGTGACTGCGAACATGAGAATCGCCGATATGAACTATGCGAACAACAGGCTTTTCTATATTTTTCATGTTGCGAATCATCATCAGCTTTTCATAAAATACCGATAAACTGCACGCAGAATCCTGTATGATATTTGGTTGCGTTCCTGCGAAAGATGCAGGCAATACGGTTTCGGTAGTAATGTGCAGCGATGCGATTTCTTCGTCGTTATCCAAATCCGAATTTGAAAATAAAAATCCCGTACATGCTATTAAAAGAATATTCAGCAGAATTACAAATTTGATCTTGGACGTAAAAAGCAGCTTCATATCTATTATTTCAATTTGTTATATTTTTTCTTTTCGACATATTTTTCTTTTGCATATTCAAACGCTTCAAATAAGTGCTGTGCAATTTGCTCGCCGCCACGCATATTTATATGAGTATAATCGGAATTTGCTTTTGATGGCTTCGATTTTACATATCCTGCCATTCCTCCATCAAGAGCCATTGCTTCAATCATGTTCCAGAAAGCAATACCACATTCGGATGCAATTTCATATTGAGTTGCCAGCAAGCTTTTTACTCCGGGCATTGTTGTCATTTCGCCGTTGATCTTTGCAGTGCGATCGCCAACGCTTATCAGCATAATATCGCTGTCAGGAAGATTATTGCGAAGATGATTTATCACGCCTGTCATTGCTTTTTTGTAATAATCGTATTTTGTTTGCGTTTTTGTGGCTACATTCAAGCCATACTGCAATATTATCAGATCATAATGTCTCAGCTTGTCGAAATCTTTCAATGTTTTTGCAGGAACGGATTTAATATTTTCGCCCGAAGCGCCGCGAAGCGAATAATTGTCAATCACAATTCCTGCCTGTTCATTATCAAGAGTTACTCCGAAGAAACGCGTATTTATACCCGGATTGTCGACAGTGATTTTTATGTGACCTATCTGTCCGTCAACAGAAATTTTTTGAATATCATCACTGCCTCCGACAGTATGCTGCCGACTTGTTCCGTGGTTGACTTTTGTTGTAAACTTCAAGTCGCCACCGGTAATAAAATAGAATGATGCCGTGGAACACGTGTCAACTTCTTTTCCCGAACCAGTACGGCATGAAAAGGTTGCAGAAGCATTTGCATAAGGAACAAAATAATGTCCGGATATTCCCTGTTTGCTGCGGGTAAAAATACTGTCGGTAAGACAGTGTTCTTCCCATCCGTCGGCAGAAGTAATTACAGTAGTTCTGAAACCTGCGGTAATACAGTTAACAGGAACAAAACCGACTCCGTTTCCACCGTATTTTTTTTTGAACAGATTGCGTAATGAACCGGTAAGCAGGTCGCCTTCGATAAACGAGTCGCCGAAGTATGCAATACGTACCGGACGGCTGTTTTCTGCCAGAGCATCATAGAAACGGTTTAATGCGTTCTGTTCGACAGAATAATCGTTAATGCAGATTATGCCCGTCTTGCAGGTATCTGTAAATTCCGGAATTATTTGAGCGGCAGTATGAATGGAAGCCGTATCAATAATCTTTTCACTGCTGCGAATATCGGCAAGAAGATCTACCTTTTTCATTTCAAAACCGCCTACGCTAAAGGCGGGAATCAGCGAAAGCAATAACGTTCCGGTAATAACGGCAGATGTAAATATCAATACTTTATTTATTTTATTATCAGTCATTATAACACATAAAAACGCACAAAGGTATAAATTAATGCGAAAAAATAATTAAAGCGCAACAGTTGTTAACAAAATTAATGATTCATATTAATTTCGGATTATGTGAAAGGATTGTCGCCGTCGTTACTGTTATCGAATTCGTAATTTACAGCCATACTGTCATCAACTTTTCTGAATTGTGAAGCATCTACATCTTTTTTAAGGTTTGCCTTGCGTGTTTCATTATATATTTGCGGCGGCATAAGCTGATAATCTTCTATTTCGGCAAATCGCGCTTCTTCCTTTATAAACCTCAGCCTGACATCTGCCGTTGCGCCGTTGCGATGCTTTGCAATGATGATTTCTGCAATTCCTTCAAGGTTTTCATTGTTTTCGCCATCTTTGAAGCCATAATATTCGGGACGGTGTATAAACAGAACCAAATCGGCATCTTGCTCTATTGCTCCCGATTCGCGAAGATTCGACAGCTGCGGACGCTTGTTGCCGCTTACTTCTGCCGAACGGTTTAACTGCGACAGCGCTATTATCGGAACTTTCAGCTCTTTTGCAATAGCTTTCAATGCGCGCGATATTGCCGAAACTTCCTGCTCGCGCATTTTTTTCAATTCGGGAGGTCCCGACATTAATTGCAGATAGTCGATTATTATCAACTGGATATCCTGCGCAACTTTTAATTTACGCGCTTTTGAGCGAAACTCGTAGATTGACAGCGCAGGCGTATCATCGATAAACAGAGGAGCTTCTACAAGATCTTTTATGCTTCGCTCTAGATGCATCCAGTCGGCTTCGCTCAAGTCGCCGCTGCGTATCTTTTCGGAACGTATTTTCGATTCGCTGACTATCAACCGGCGAATAAGCTGTACGGAATCCATTTCGAGTGAAAAAAACGCAACAGGCATTTTATGTTCAACCGTTATGTTTCGCGCCATAGTTAGTACAAATGCCGTTTTTCCCATTGAAGGGCGAGCGGCGGCAATAATCAGGTCGGAACGCTGCCACCCGTTGGTGATTCTGTCAACCAATGTAAATCCCGATGGTATTCCGCTTACGCCGGCTTCGCTGTCTTTGGCGCGTTCGATTTCTTCCATTGCTTCGTGCAGTATAATGTTGACGCGCTGAGGCTCGCGAGTGATATTTCCTTCGGCAAGAGTAAAAATTTCCTGCTGAGCCTCATTAAGCAAATCATTGACATCAAGCGTTTCGTCGAACGATTTTTTTTGAATGTCGCTGGCAATGCGGATAAGCTCGCGCTGAATGAAACGCTGCGCAATGATGCGTGCGTGATATTCGGCGTGTGCGCCCGACGCAACCTTTTTTGTGAGATCAACCAGATAGGCTTCGCCTCCGACATCGTTTAACATACCGTGCGCTTTAAGCTTTTCTATTACAGTCAACAAGTCAATAGGACTCTGAATTGCTGCAAGTTCCTGCATCACGCCGAATATTTTTTTATGCGCGTCTTTGTAAAAACTGTCGGGTTTAAGAATGTTCTGCAAGTCAATAAACAAATCCTGTTCTATCATCATCGAGCCAAGCACGGCTTCTTCGAGTTGCAGCGCCTGTGGCGGTATTTTACCAAGCTGTAAGCCAACATCTTTTATATCGGTTGTTTCGTCTTTCCCTGTATATTTTTTCGGCATATTAAACTGTTTATTTTTATAAACCAAAATTAATGCTGCAAATCTAATCGTTATAAACATAAAATGTTGATAAAAAATTCAGCATTGTCTAATGCTTTTAATTATAACTGCTTACCCGGTTGATAATTGTTGATTCGTTTGATGCATTGACTGTTTAATAAATTGCCGATGAATTAACTTATACGTAAACTGTACAGATAAAATATGCCAGGTACAAAGTTAATAAAAGCGTTAAATGCTTGCGGCATTTGTTTAAAAATTTTTAACAGGAACGCAATTTTTTTACAATTCATTTAAAATAATTTCTTAATTTTGCACCGGAGTGTTTAGAATAATTTATGTTAAATTTATTTAATTGAAAATAAGATATATATGCGATTTTTATCAGATTAATTATTTTTTAATTTTTTTCTAACCATACCGAATTATAAAAAACAAATTAAGTATGTATAATTATATAAAATTTTGCTTATGAAAGTAACAATAAAAAGTTCAGTATTACTATTAATTGCTGTTGCACTGGCTCATGTTGCCGATGCACAATTGAAACCTGAAAATGAAGGACTGCGTCTTTCAACGGATAAATTTAATTCTGTTAAAAACGGAATAATATCACCCGATTTATATACCGGCACCATCAGCCTGTCAATACCTTTTTATACATATAAGGATAATGACTTTGAAATTCCGATATCATTTGATTATGCTTCCAACGGATGCGTTGCTAATGTTCGTGCCGGAGTAATGGGTCCGGGCTGGGAATTAAATGTCGGAGGATGTATAACCAGGGAAATAAGAGGAATTCCGGATGAAAGAATTGATTACACTAATTTACGCGGATTTTATGCTTTACATAAAAACGGGTTCACACAAGAACCAATATCCGTGTCTATTAATAAATTATTCCGAATTTTCGGATATGCAGGAAATTTCGTTAATGATATTGATAATATAATTCCTGCAATTATATACTGTTCGGATGGAAATATTCAGTCCGGTTCTCTAAACTATGATGCAGAGCCTGATATTTTCCATTTCAATTTCATGGGATATTCAGGAACTTTCCATTTGGGATTTAATGATACCATATACGTATATGATACCAATGTAAACAGTAAAGATCTAAAAGTCGAAATTGAAGCAAACAATAATAATGCTTCACATGTGTTTTCGGCGATAAACATATATACTCCCGATGGATATAAGTATGTATTCAATTGCGACAGACAGTCTCCGAACGTTGAATTATCGTTAATCACGGATGCAACAGCAACTCCGCCTGAAAATAACAAAGGAGAAGCAGTAGCATGGAACCTAACCAAAATTATTGCTCCTAACGGAAGGACAGCCAATTTTGTATATGAGCAACGGAAGATAATAAATTACAGACCTGCAACATTTCGCTCTGCAGGCAATTATCTTGCCCTGCTGTACAGACTGACAGGTTCGACTAATATTCAAAATAATACAATAAGCAATCCTATGAATGGAAGTGAACACGCCTTTTATCAAAATGTATCTTATGTTCCTATATTGAAGTCAATAGATGCAGGTATGTCACTTTCTGTAGAATTTTATTATCAATCCGATGCCAATACAAATAATAAGGAACAGTATTACATGTTCGGACCAGTGCGTGATTTTGCCGATCAGAGCGTAAAGCTCACTAATGTGTCTGTAATTTACAGCAGGCAGGATGCTACAGGTTTGAAACAGTGTAATCTTGCCTATAAAGAAAATGTAAACGGAGCAAAGCAAAAATATTTAAGCGAATTAAAATATCGGGAACAGGCAAATATTCGATGGACTATTACAAATGGAATGATGCCGCATATAACTACCCTGCAAACGGAACATTCAGCGTTGACTGTTGGGGATATTATAACGGGAAAAACAATACGGCAGATATGTCCCGTAATTTTCTTAACATATCTGCTCAATCTTCTAATTTGGACGAAATTATAGCATCAAACAGTTACAGGGCAGCAGATGCAAATTATGCAATATGCGGAATGTTAAGTAAAATAACGTATCCTACGGGAGGTTATTCGACTTTCGAATATGAAGCGCATGATTATTCAAAAGCAATAAAACGCCTTGATTCTCATGGATTTATTCCACAGCTGGTCAATGAAACAAATACATGCGGAGGCTTAAGGATAAAGTCAATAAAAAATTATTTGAACAGCAGCGCCGTTTCGGACACTAAAGAATTTGAATATAAAAGCGATAATGTCAGTTCGGGAATACTGTTGAACTATCAACGGCATCGAATAAATTATTCGGCAAATCTTCAGAATGGAAGTTTTACGGAAAGCAATATAAGTTTCTGGTCTACTGATTTTGAAGATTTCAGCAAAACACATATCGAATACAGTAAAGTTACAGAAAAATTGCCCGATGGAAGCCGCATCGAATACAGTTATACCAACAGCCAAACGCCGGGATATATGGATACTCTTATTTATTATTCCATGGCGGAAAAAACGTATATAAATGGACAGTATGTATCATGGGCAATGAGCAATAGAGGTAAAACAAGCAATATAGTTGCTCCTGCGGTGTCAAAACAGGCAATAAGAGGACGGCTTGTAAGAAAGGACATATTCAAGACGTTGACGGATCAAACGCCATTATATTCGGAAATCAACAGCTATGATAACAGCTATTCGGCTTCATTTACTTATATACCTGCATATTTTATTCGCACATTCGGATATGTTCCCGTATTTACAGGCGTGCAAAATATTTATTCGGCAACCCAAACGCAATATTTTGATGGAACGGAAATAAGTAAAACCAATCTTTACACATACAATTCGCGCGGTAAATTATCGAGTATTGAAACGGTTGACAGCAAAGGCAATACGGATATTATTGAGTATAAGTATGTAACTGATACCGTAAAGACAGGCATATTTGCCGATATGATTAATAATAATTTGACAGGTGATGTTTTATCGGAAAAAGCATATCGAATAAACAACGGCATAAAGAAACTGATTGGTGGCAAGCAGTACGTATATGTTCAGCCTGATAACAGCAAGCCCAATATGGTGCGCATATCAAAAATTTATTCATACAATCCTAAAATAAGTAACTGGGAAATCGACATAAAAAACAACCTTTATGATGGTTTGGGAAACCTGATAGAGAGTGAAGATCTTAACGGAATAAAAACAAGTTATATCTGGGGATATGGAGGATTAAACATGGTAGCGGAATGCAGAAATGCATCTGTCGAGCAGATAGAAAAAATTTATTACTGTAGAAATATACGTTTACAGCCGCTTTCGGACGCGGCGGATTATATATCTCTGATTAACAGGATAACAGGCAGCAGTGTAACCCTTTTTGAGTACCAGGGTAATATACTCAAAAAGGTTATTGATCCATCTGGGAAAGTTATAAATTACAGTCATGATGACAACAGGTATAATGTATATGATAAAAATATGAAAATAATAACAGATGGAAAAGGAAATGCCATAAAAAAGTATTATTATCATACTGCCAATTAAAAAGTAAAATTTAAATACATCAGTAAATATGAAAACAAGAATATTTTTAATATTAACAATATGTTGCCTGTTTTTTGATATTACAGAAAGCGCAGGGCAAGCCGACACAACACAGTATAACATAACTCTGCCTTATATTTCATTTAAGCAATCGAATACATATACAATGGATGCTCTGGGTACAGGTATAAATACTTCTGCAAATATAGTTCCTTTTTTTTCATCTCAACAATCAATGTCAAATACAGATGCGGATGGAATAAGAACTTTGCTTAACGAATATTTGGATAATAACGGTTGGGGAGACATACTGCGAATAGCAATGATAAAATATGTTGCTTCTTCAGATGATAATACATCTAATATTCTCAACATAAGAATAACCATGTTTATACTTCGAAACGAAAACAATTACAATAGAAGGATTGTAATAACAGGAATAGGAAGTGATACTATTACTGTAAACCAATCGAGTATCATGCCCGACACATATCCCTCAATGTCGGGAAACTGCATGCTGATGCGAACATACACAAGACCCGGCGGCACTTATTATTTCGAAGATATTGCCTATTTTGATGCATTGGGATATCCCGAACAAAACATCAGCGTGCAGGCATCTCCAAACAGACGAAACATTGTTACTCCGATAGTATTTGATAATATGAAACGTAATGCGCATAATTTTTTGCCTTATGTTTCAACAAGTGCGACTTTTTCCAATGATGCAGATCCTTTGAATCGCCAAAAAACATATTATGCAAATATGTATGATACAATAGAAGCCAATTATACATTTGTTAAAAAAGAATACGAACCTTCCATATTGAATCGCGTAGTAAAAGAATACAATGTAGGAAGCGTATTTCAGGGCGCCAACGATAAGTACAGGCTTTATGATTACGGGGTCAATGCCGAAAATGAAGCTTTCATCCTTAATGTAAACAGTGAAACTTTTGCACTTACGGTTTCAGGATATTATCAGTCCGGCGAATTATATAAAAACACGTCGGTAAATGAAGATGGAATAACAACGGTAACGTTTACCGACAAAAACGACAATGCCGTACTGCAAAGAATAATAGACAGCGCACAGACAAATGATACCTATTACGCTTATGATGACAGCGGGCATCAGTGCTGGGCAATAAGCCCGGAAGGTTCTGTAAGGCTGGTTAGCGGCGTTACATATCCTGCAAATAACCAGCTGGCAAAATTATACTGCTACGTATACAAATATGATGGGCGCGGGAACATTACGGAACGCCGGATACCCGGCAGGGAACCCGAATACATGGTTTACGACAGGGGCGGACGTTTGGTAATGAGTCAGGACGGGAATATGAGGCAAAACAGTCAGTGGATTTACAATGTATATGACAATCACAACAACATTGTAGAAAGGAATATGACGCAGGGAGATAAAACAAGAGAAGAGCTTCAATCCATGTTTCTTGATGAATCGTTTAATAATGATTATGTGTCGGTGGGAAACTCCGGCAGAATTTTCAGTCCGTTTTTATTTAATGCGTCTTCTACAAACTATTCTCTCGAACGCACAAGATACTACGGAGGATTATATTTTGATACTTATTTGGCAACATCAAATGTTAAATATTTGAAAGGCAATGACAGCAACATGTCCAAATGTCGTCCCAGTCCACTGTTGGGAGTGCCTTGCCAGGTGTGCGACGAGTTTAATGTTTTAATGGATGGCACCAATCATATTAAAAGCGAATATTTTTACGGCACAAACGCAGACAGCGCATTGATAAAATACTATCGCCTGCCGAATCAGGCGGCGGTATCCGTTGCGCAATGCCTGATTTCGATGTATCCAAATTATTTTCATGAAATACTTGATGAAGCGCCTTTTGTATATCAGGGCGTTCCGTGGGTAAATCCTCAAACGCTTGCATTTGCGCCTGTTGACAGCGTATGCACTCTTGACGATTTGGAAACGGAAAAAATAAAAGGATTAAAGGCTTATGAAAAAGTAAGGGTTCTGGACGAGAGCAATACTTATGTGGAGCGTGCATTCTATTACGATTACTGGGGCAGGATGATACAGACGGTAGAAAAAAACCATTTGGGCGGCATTAGCCGGTACAGCGTAAAGTATGATTTCGCGGGAAATATTCTTGCAGCTCTTGAGCAGCACGAAACAGAGGGAACAATTAGTACGGCAATTGCAATAAAAGTAAATACGGCTGTTGTCAATACAAAAAAGCTTACCGAATTTGCATACGACCACCGCGGACGGCTCAAAAGCACAGCCACAACGCTTAACGATGATGCAACGGCTGCTGTAAGCTACCGGTACAGCGAACTGGGACGGCTTGAAAAAACGGTTTACGGCGATAATGTTGTAATACAGACGAGCGCCCGCAACATGCAGGGATGGATAACCGAACAGCAGGCAACAGCATACAAAAACAGCCACCAGCCGATAACATCAGGTGGCATAAATCTTTTCAAATCCGCACTGAAGTATTATGATACCAGGCGTGCAGTTCCGAATTATGCCGGAAACATAACCGAATGGACATGGCAGCATCAGAACGATACAACGGATACATACACGTTTGCATACGACAGACTCAACAGACTTGTTGACAACAGGCATTACAGGGGAGCAGGCGCTGCGCCTGTCGATATGTTTACCGAGCAGGGAATGTCATACGACCGCAACGGCAATATATCGAAAATACGCCGCTACGATGCTGATGGCGTTTGCGAGGATTGTGATATTAATTACCATTATGAGGGAAACCAGCTGAAATACTGCAATACGGAAATACCGATGATTCTGATGCCCCTGTACGCTTATGACGACAACGGCAACATGAACAGAGATTTTAAAAGGGAGATGGATATAACATACAATTTACTGGATTTGCCATACAGAATAATAAAAAATGACACTGTAAAAGCAACTTACAAATATCTGGCAGATGGCACAAAACTTTCCATAGCCGCAGATACGCTTGTTGAAAGCAACTCCGGCTCCTCACGGGTAGCTGCATATAAAACAGTCAGCTATGGTTTCGACTATCTCGGAACCTGCGTTTATACCCGCATGGGAGACACGTTGAACTTCGAAAGTACAGCATTTGCAGGTGGTAGAATAGCCAAAACTACAGGCGGCTACGATGTAAACTATTTCATTACCGACCATTTGGGCAGCACCCGGGCTACAGTAAACGATAACGGCGACATAACTGCGCAGTACAATTACTATCCATTCGGCAAGATCTGGGAAAGTGCAGGTACGCAGGCACCGACAACTCGCTACCTGTTTAGCGGCAAGGAAAG
>JAISDB010000109.1 GCA_031265155.1 Prevotellaceae bacterium
GCGCACGGAGTATGATTTTAAGTGTGAGCAGTTTTTATACGTTTTTGTGTTTTATATTTCCCGATGCGATTAAAAAGAACAATTTTTATAAACTGGATTTACCTACGTTAATTCCTGTAAGAAAAAGGGATTTTGTTACGGATAAAGATTTAGAAGTGTTACGGAAAGAGTTTAAAAGGATTAAAAGAGCGGATATTATTTGTGTGATTGATATACTCAAAAAATACGGATTCAGAGTCGGTATCTTTGAGAATATGAAAATTGATTTAAATGGAAACTGGAATAGTGTGAGTAAGGAAAAAGTTATGAGCGGGAAGTTTACGGAAAGTGAAGTTAAAAAAATAAATGAAAGTGGTTTATTGTTATTGAGTAAGAGTACGATTCAAAATATCATTTTGAAGTATACGAAAAAATTATATGAGAGCGGGAAAATCAGTTGTCATTTTTCGGTACATGATATTCGTCATTGGTATATTACCAAGGTGGCAAACAATACAAAATCAGTTACGGAGTTTGCAAGATTTTCAAAAACGATTCATAAGGATTATAGAACCACTATGAGTTATATAAACATATAAAACATTTTTTTGTAGAAACACCTATTTTATATATCTGTAGGTATTTACTATAGATATATAAAAGGATAAAAAGGGTGTTAAAATGACGGAAAATAAGGTTAAAAGAGGGGATATTATTGTATATACTTATGATTATTTTAGTTGGATTCATTATGATAACAGAAAAGGAATTATTACAGATAGCGATTATTTAACATTTAATAAACAGCAGTTGATTTATTTTTTTAGTATAACCAAGATTCAAAATATACAGAATATAAATATAAACATTGTAAATAATTATGGAAACTTAAACAAAGAGGATATTGAAAATCTTTTTAACTGGATAAGGTTCATTATTATAAATGATGTTGATTATAATTTATGGTACAAGGATATAAAGGAATACGTTTTAATAGATTGTGTACCGAAAAAAAGGTTTTATTCAAGTATACAATGGAAAAACAATTTATAATTACAAGTTAAGGGTTTATTTATTAAGAACGGAAAAAATAAAAAAGGATTATAAAGGATAAAGGATTTTAAAGATGGAAAAGAATAACGGAATAGAAATTATCGAAAGAACCGGGGATTTACTCATGGTTAATAAAACAGGAATTATTAAAATGGTTAAAGATAATTCTGATAGGAATAGCGCGAAAATTGATTGCAGTTTGATTACAATGATAAATTGTTTTTACGGTCATTTATCGGTAAAACAAATGAGTTGGATTTTGGAAAAAGTGAAGTATATAATACGGCACAATAAAAAGTACATTGAGTATAAAGGGATAAAAGATATACAATTTTGTTAATTTAAAAATAAACTAAATAATATAAACACGTATTATCGGAGATAATAAATCCTTAATTTTGGAGCAGTATATTTTCCGATACTGCTCCATTTTTTTTGTTTTAATTTTTGTTTGGGGGTAAATAATAGAGATTCAAAATTAAACAAAATGTTCAGCAGAATTAAACAAAATGTTCAGCAGATAAAAATAGAAACACTGGTTTGTGGAATAGGATTTTTGAAAGTTTTTAAAAAACAGGGTTAATGGGTATGGATTTTAAGGATTCAAAATTATAAAAAATAGTGTAATTTTTACGGAGAAACAGTGGTTTGTGAGTATTTATTTTTTGATGATTTTGAAAAACAGGGTTAATGGGTATGGATTTTTAAGGATTCATTATTTTGAGAATAACAGATTTTTGTAGATTCATTATTTTGAAGGGAGTATTGACGGATTAGCTGTAGGTGTAGTATTATAAAAAAGAGGGGGTTAATAACTGTTATTATTATATCCGTTTAATAATACCTGAAATATTATTTCCTCAAATAATTCATTCCGAATACGTCCGTTACTGTCCATTTCAAGTTTCGACAAATATTCTATAGTCCATTGTTCTTTTTCCATATAATTTTCAAATGAATTTATAAATTTGTCTATAAATTCTTTTGCCTTGGATTTTATACCAATGTTTTTATAATGCACATATTCATTAAAATATTCTATCCTCATATAAACCTCAATAGTTATATTTGTATCATTTTTCATTTGTTTTGTAAAGTGTTTTTGTCAATAATTTCAACCAATTTTAGCCGACATTGCACATAACTTTTAAATATGCACAAAGATACACTTTCTTTTCAAAATTTGTAAACTGTTTAAATAAAATTTTTCTATTGCAAAGGTAAACAAAAAATCAATCGCATAAAAGTTCATATTATCATATCTTATAGTTTCCATTGCAGAGGAATACTTAATCTGAAATTAACATTTCGTCCCATATTGTAGATTCCATCGCTTTTGTAACGCGATAAATGGTCGTAGTAGGTTTTGTTCAGCAAATTGCTTGCCGAAATGTTCAGCAGCAGCCGCTGTTTGCTCCAGCCCAGTTCAAATGCCAAACCCGCATTGAGTAAAAAATAGCCATCGGTAGGCAACTCGTAAGCAGCTATGCGGTTTTGCTCGAACGAATATATGCCTTGCAAATAAGCGGAAATTTTTTTTACTGTTTTTTGCCATGCAAAACTGGCGCTTGCGGTAGCCTTTATTTTTTGTGAAGGCATCAGAGGCAAGTCGTCATTTTTGTTGCGCCCAAAAGTACTGCTGTATGAAACTGCCAAATGCAGCCAGTCGAGCGGATGCGGATGCAGGTGCAATCCTGTTTCGCCGCCATAAAGATAAGCATTTGTCTGTTTGTAATAAAACACCGGAGTATCGTCTATTTCCTCATCGGACGGTTGCAGGTAGATATAATTGCGGATGCAGTTAAAATAAGGATTGATAAACAGTTCCAAATGCTTCGACCTGTAAGTTAAGGATGCATCGATTTGGTAACTGTTTTCGGTTTTCAGCTGCGTATTTCCTTTTTCATACCGGTTGGTGCCTTCGTGAATGCCATCGCTAAGCAGCTCAAACATGTTAGGAGCGCGATAGCCGGATGAAAAATTTGCGCGAAACGATAATTTTTCCGCAACAGGCTGAAAAATTCCTGTCGAAAAATTAACTGCAAAATACGATTTCGAAAACGATGGTATGTAACCTTCTTCATCTGCCTCGCCGTGTTCCTTACCGCTGACATGCCGCCCATCTACACGCAAGCCTGCCATCCAGTATGCTTTTTCGGAATAATAAAAATCGAACATCGCAAAAATACCCATATCGGAAGTTATTGCATCAGGAATCAAAACTTCTTCGCCTTTGTTTTTATTGGTTTGATACATGCCCTGACTTCCTATCGTAAATGTCCGGCGTTCACGTATTTTAGGCGAATACCATTTTGCACTGTACGAAAAGGTATTCAAATTCATGTCCAGCGCAGCAACATCATCTTCAAATTCTTTTCGGTTGTTGAAAATATATCCGATATCAACTTTCAATTTTGAACTGTTATCAAAAAAGAATGTGTTTTCCGAACTTATTAAATGAGTAGTCAAATCCTGAAACGGCGACAAAGGTTTGCTTCCGTTCGAATAAGGTTCATCTCCACCATCTTCTTCCTCCTCGGTCAAACCGTATTTTTCATTCAAAAAACTGTATTTAAGCGAGGTTATAAATTTGTTGCCTGTATATCCCAGTACTGTTTTGAAATCGCCGCTGCGAAAACGGCTGTTGCGTACAAAATCCTTATTTCCATCGGTATAATCCCTGTGAGCAGTATATCCGCCGAACATGTTCAGGTGAAAACGGTTTTTTGACAGTTTGAAAGTGCCTGTATTTCGCAAGCCATTGGTATTGGTATTATATTCCGAACTTAAAACGCTCTCTGCGCTGTTTTCTTTTGCATAACGTTCATCTACAAAATACAGAATGCCGCCCAAAGCATCGCTGCCGTACAAAAGCGAAACGGGACCCTTGATTATTTCTACCTGCTCGTATCCGTTTTCGTCGAGACCCAAACCGTGTTCGTCGCCCCATTGCTGATTTTCAATTCTTATGCCTTGCGAAAATACGGCAATACGGTTTCCGCTCAGTCCGCGAATAACCGGCTTGCCAATCCCTGCGCCCGTACTCCAGTTATTGATACCTGCAACATCCGATAATTTTTCGGTAAGAGAAAATCCGTGCAGTTCGGCATTATGATTCAGAGTAAGCTTTTCAACATTAACTGCATTTTCACCTTGCAACCGAGATGAATTTTCGGAAACTACAATTTCCTGCAATTCGTGTACGGATGGTTCTAACAGAATAATCTTATCTGCATTTTGCATCGGCAAGATTCCCAGATAAGTTTTATATCCTACAAACGAAACCTGCACAAAAAGCGACTGTCCGGATATGTCGATTGAAAAATTTCCAAACTCATCGGTATATGTGCCTGTTTTTATATCGGGAAAATAAACATTTGCAAAGGCAACAGGTTCGCCTGTGTTTTTATCGGCGACTTTTATTTGAGTCTGTGCAAACATGGCTGCCTGCGCAAAACATAACATTAAAACAATGCACAGGGTTTTTATAGCTGTCCGGCATTTCGAACAGAAACCCGAAACAAGATACGATATCGACGATATGCTGTATCCATGAGGAAGTTTGGGCAAGACTGCCGGTTCGTCGATACATGTAACGGTCTCGCATTGCATGCATCGAAAATGAAAATGATTGTCGTTGTGATTGTCGATAGAACAGTCGTGACAGATAGCATAATATGTTCTTCCGCTTTCGCTCGAAATCCTGTGTACTTTGGCATCATCGCAAAAGCTCTGCAATATGCGATAAATTGTAACCCTGTCAATGGCGCCCGATAATTGCTTTTCAATATCTTCGTGGCAAAGAGCCGATTTTGCATTTTCTAAAACATTCATTACCATTTGTTTTGTTTTGGTATTTCTTCTTTGTTTTTCCATAAAATTTATAATTTACAACAGTTATTAATGCAACAAAGTTACAATAATTTTTATTAATGCAACAATGTTGCGATATTTTTTAAAAAAAAGATGGAAATTTTATCTGCATCCGTATTGATTTTATCGTGCCATTCCTGTGCTGTTCACGAAATTGTCATCTAACAGAATCTACAACCTCGTATGTGCAGATTGTATGGCTTTCTACATGTCGTGCGAGTGAACGATTGCAATTCCAAATTAAGTCCGTACTTCGCACTCTGTTGGTTTTTCCTTTTTATCCGCGCGATGTGCACGTGTACTGCTTTCTACAAACATTCTGTCTGATACGGGACATTGCTTATTGACAATTTTTAATTTAAATATTTCAAAATTTAAGATTGCCGGCTCGTAGAAACGAAATGCCGGGCTTGTGAAACCGGTCAGGTCAGGTTTATATGCAGATGCCACGCATATCCGGTAAGAGTTTCGCCGCTCTAAAATACAATGCAACTTTGACCGTACTGCGCAGCATGAATTATTAAATATTTAAATAATCAATCATCCAAATGTTATACTTTTTTAATACTGTTCAATTATTTTATTACCTTTGTAATCGAATTTATGCATAAAATGAAATCAAGATGAAAAACTTCAAACTGTTCGATACTATTTTTGGCTGGGTTGCATTTGTCATTGCCGCAACAACCTATTTGCTTACGATTGAACCGACAGCAAGCCTTTGGGACTGCGGCGAATTTATATCATCCGCATTCAAACTCGAAGTCGGGCATCCTCCCGGAGCGCCTTTGTTTGCCATAATGGGACGCATTTTCAGTTTGCTTGCTCCTTCGGTCGATAAAGTTGCAATAATGCTAAACTCAATGTCGGCACTGGCAAGCGCATTCACTATTTTGTTCCTGTTTTGGTCGATAACACATTTAATGAGGAAATATTTCGGCAAAAAAAATAACGAACTTACCCTGTCCGAATCTGTTGTTACGCTTGGCTGCGGCATGGTTGGAGCATTGGCATACACATTTTCCGATTCATTCTGGTTTTCGGCAGTCGAAGCCGAAGTTTATGCGACGTCATCGCTGTTCACAGCCGTTATTTTTTGGGCGGCGTTGAAATGGGAAGAAGTTGCCGACACAAAACATGCCAATCGCTGGCTTGTTCTTATTGCGTATTTCACGGGACTGTCAATAGGCGTTCATCTGCTGAACCTGCTTGTTATCCCGGCAATAGCAATGATTTATTATTTCAAGAAATATACGCCTACTGCGAAAGGCGTTATACTCAGCATAATAACAGGCGGTATAATCCTGATTGCGGTGCTGTATGTAATTGTACCGTGGATTCCCAGAATAGCATTCTGGTTCGACCTTTTGTTTGTAAACGGTATGGGATTGCCTGTAAATTCGGGAACAATATTTTTTATAATAATATTTGCAGCGTTACTGTCATACCTTATTCACTATACGCACAAAAAAGGCAAAGTGCTTGCCAATACGATTGTGCTTTGCGTTACGGTAATTTCTCTCGGCTTCAGTTCCTATGCAATGATACTTATACGCGCTTCGGCAAATACGCCGATGGAGCAGAACAATCCCGACAACATACGTACATTAATGAGCTATCTCAACAGGGAACAGTATGGCGACTGGCCGCTGTTTTCAGGACCTTACTACAACGCTCCGCGAACAGGCGTGAATGTTGATAACGTTTTCACAAAAAATAAAGATAAATACGAAAAACTGCAGGAAATAATAACATACACTTACGACAAACGTTTTACAACCATGTTGCCACGCATGCACGGCACAGTTGAAGCAAGGCACGCCGATGCATACAAGGAATGGGGAAATGTGAAAGGAAAAGCGGTTGCAGTTGATGGCAATACAACAGAGAGGGTTCCCACTTTCGGTGAAAATCTCAGATTTATGTTCTCATATCAGATGGGATGGATGTACTGGCGATATTTCATGTGGAATTTTGCCGGACGGCAAAATGATTATCAGGGAGATGGAAACTGTTTGTATGGAAACTGGATTTCGGGCATTGACTTTATTGACAATGCACGGCTGGGACCACAGGATGAATTGCCCGATTTTCTTGCAAACAATAAGGCGCGAAACAAATATTATATGTTGCCGCTGCTGCTTGGAATACTAGGTATGGTTGTACACTGGGCGCGCAATAAAAAAGATTTCAGTATTGTGTTAATGCTGTTTTTCCTTACGGGAATTGCAATCGTGATTTATTTGAACCAGACGCCCTATCAGCCGCGCGAACGCGATTATGCATACGTAGGTTCGTTTTATGCATTTGCCATCTGGATAGGCATTGGAGTTGCCGGACTGTACGAGCTGATAAAGAAGATTTCGCCGGGAACCATAGCCGCCTGCGCTGCAATCATTCTGTCAGTAAGCGTTCCGTACATTATGGCAAAAGAAAACTGGGACGACCACGACCGGTCGGGACGTTACATTGCAGTTGATTTTGGAAGAAATTATCTTGAATCGTGCGACAAGAACGGAGTTGTATTTACGTATGGAGACAATGATACTTTCGCTCTATGGTACAATCAGGAAGTAGAAGGCAAAAGAACGGATGTGCGTGTTGCAAATACATCGTATCTTTCTTCCGACTGGTACTACGAACAGTTGCTGCACACATATTACGATTCGTATGCATTGAAACTTACGGCAATTCCCGAAAAAATTGTCGGTTCTGTCAGAAATATAATTCCTGTTAAAACCGATGCAAACAGCCAGTGGGAACTGAAAGATGCTTTAACTGTTGTCATGAGCGATGATATACGCGCTAAAGCCATGACCAACTATTCGGAAAAGCCTGTCAACTATTTTCCGACAGGTACGGTAAAGTTGACCGTTGACAAGAATAAAGTCAGAAAGAACGGAATTGTAAGCGATTCGTTAAGCGACGACATGATTTACGATCAGATAAACGTGCAGCTTCCGAAAAACGGAGTACAAAAAAATATGTTAGCCATACTTGATATTGTTGCAAACAACTTTGAAGAACGTCCTGTTTATTTGGGGCAGACAATACCTCAGGAATTTACCGGTTTATTTAAAAACAACATTAAATCGGTAGGACTGGCATACCTTATAACGCCCGAAAAATTTACGCGTGAAACATCTTATGATGTTGAAAAAAATTATGACCTGTTCATGAATAAGTATCAGTATCGCGGATTAAACGATCCTGATATTTATTGGGATGAAGTTGCAAACCGTATGACGGTTTGGTATCGACAGGGATTTTTAAATCTTGCGCGGGCATTGATAGACAGAGGTGACATGGAACGGGCAAAAGCCGTTCTTGACAAATACGATGAAGTTTTTCCGTTTGTACATAAACTGGATATAAGCGAAACATCCATAATACATTTGAGATATACGGTGAATGATACGGCAAAAGCCGGCGAGCAAATGGAAGCAAGCATGAATAACATAGACAGTGAACTGGCATATTATGCCCGCCTCGACACGGACAAGCAAATAGGCATTTCCAATGAAATAGCGCAAAATATAACTACGCTAAGAAATTATGTAATGCTGGCAAGTTTGTACAGCAAGGATATCGAAGCAAAGGTAACAGACAGGTTCAATCTGTATAAGCAAACATTTCCTGAAATAGTAAAAGCATATAACATAAAATAACCTTTGCGAAGCAAAATTACAGGCTGTTTATAAACCGCATAAAATCAAAATGCATTTAAATAAACAGCCTTAATAAATATTTAAACCGATGCGATTCAGACCTCCCAAAATTATAAAACGCTTATATCCGTCGATAATCTGGAATTTCTACAATGATGACGACAGGAAAAGCGTTTACCTGACTTTTGATGATGGTCCGAATCCGTTCGTAACGCCTTGGGTTCTGGAACAGCTTGATAAATACAATGCAAAGGCAACATTTTTTTGTCTGGGAAAAAATGCGGAACAGCATCCCGATGTTTATAAAATGATACTGGAAAAAGGACACAGCACAGGCAATCATTCGTACAGTCATGTCAAAGGCTTTGGCGTAAGCGTAGGCAGATATGTTGAAGATTTCGATTTTGCCGAAGAATTTATCCAAAGCAATTTGCTGCGTCCGCCTTATGCACGCTGTACGCCAAGACAGATAAAAATGTTAAGCCTGCGTTTTCACATAATAATGATGGATATTGTGAGTCGCGACTACAGCAATAAAATTTCACAGCGTCACTGCCTGCGCAATGTAACAAAATATGTGCAGGCAGGTTCTATTATAGGCTTGCATGATTCGGAGAAATCAGAAAAGAACATTAAATATGTGCTGCCGCGTTTACTCGAATTTTTAAATGAAAAAGGATTTGAATGTAAACCCATTATTCTCTGAAAAGTTTTTATGATTTAGTTGCTCCTTAAAAAGGGAACAAATCATTTATTAGTAAATAATTATGAATGAAAATCAGAAAGGAAAATTGCAGGATTTTAATTAATACAGACATAAAATCTTGCAAATATTAAAAAATCTTATTTTCTCTTCTTTTGTCTTGATACAAAAGAAGCAAAAAATCAAGGCGAGCCTTCTCGGCGACCCGCTAACGTCTCGACGGCTAACGGAATTAATGTCTCGCTTCGCTTG
>JAISDB010000110.1 GCA_031265155.1 Prevotellaceae bacterium
TTAATAATTTAGGAGTTTTGCAGAGGAATATAAACGAGTTACAGCAAGCGGAAGCATCCTACAGGGAAGCCTTGCAGACATATCGTGAATTGGCAGCCAATAATCCCCAAGCCTACCTGCCTGATCTGGCTATGACGCTTAATAATTTAGGAATTTTGCAGAGCGATATAAACGACTACACTAAAGCGGAAGCATCCTACAGGGAAGCACTGCAGATTCGGCGTGAATTAGCCGCTTCCAATCCCCGTGCATACCTGCCCGATGTGGCTATGACTATAGCCAGTCTTGCTTTATTTTATCAGGCGGATGTTCCGGATAAGGAGCAATCTGTTCGATATGCGGAAGAGGTTCTTTCGTACCGCTCTTCTATAGAACATATACCGGCTGCGCGTGAATATATAGAAATTGCTGAAGCGGCGCTGGAACGGTGGCAGTCGCATTAAGGGTATGGCGTCTAATACGATTGAAAAAGCCTGCTGCAAGCTGCAGCAGGCTTTACTACTCAGTAGGAAACCTTCCTGCAGCTTGCAGCAGGCTTTCCTACTCGGTGTGAAACCTTCCTGCAGCTTGCAGCAGACTTTACTGCTCAGTAGGAAACACTCCTGCAACGTGCGGCAGGTTTTCTCACTCGATGCGAAACCATGCTGCATTGGAGATTCCGACTTTCGCCGGAATGACGAGGCAAATCCGAAATGAATATCATTACCACCCGCACGATTCATTTATATAACCAAAAACATTTTCATATTCATTAGAGTTTATATTTAATAAACATTATATACCTTATCTGCCATATATTATTTTGCCGTCATTGCGAGCGAAGTGAAGCAATCCAGATACAGCGAACATTCTGGATTGCTTCACCGCAAGCGGTTCGCAATGACGATTCAATAAACAGATAAATTTTAAGCATATAATATCTGTTCTATATAATATTCATTAAATTTGTGTATCTTTACGCAACAATAAACATAATTTTATGGCAGCAACCGATATGAATGTAATCAAATCATGGAAAAAAACTGCGCTTTTTGTATGCGCAAGCGTTTTGCTCATACTGTCGCTACCGCGCAATTCGGCATTCCATTATGAATTTCAAAAAGGCAGGGAATGGATGTCGGAAGACATTATTACTCCTTTCGATTTTCCGATATACAAAACAGCCGACGAGCTGTCTGCCGACCGCCGTAAAATAACGGAGACATATAAGCCTTACTTTCAGTATTACGCATCGGTTGAACAGCAGCAGCTGAGCATGTTTTCATCTTTCATGGAAACGCAAGTCGAACAGAAATACAGTCACGAAAAAAATATACTGCTTAACCTGCTGAGAGATGCCTATCGCAGGTACATAGTTCAAAAAAGCGATATTCCGCCGATATTTGCCGGTCGCCCGCAACTTGTAGTATCCGTTATAAAAAACAACATTTATGAAGATTATCCGATAACAGAACTTTTTACTCCCGATGAGGCTTACGAATACATTTACCTCCAATTCGGCAAAAATGCGGATGCCGCCGCGCGACAGCATATATTTTCCAAAATAGACCTGCATGGTTATTTGCAGGCAAATATCACTTTTGACGAAGCGGTAACAAATAAAATCAAAGAGCAGCTTGTCGATAATATTTCGATAACAAAAGGCATAGTGCCGGCAGGTACAAAACTTATTGCCAAAGGCGAAACAATAAATTCAAAAAACATCGAAATTCTCGAATCGTTTAAGAAGGAATACATGAATGTAGGTTTTATGGGAAGCCTGCAGCTTGTGCTGCTTGGACAGATTTTACTTGTAATTATATGCCTGCTGCAGCTTTACTTGATGCTGAAATGGTATCAGCCCGAGATTTTCAACCGCACGCAGAATATTGCCTTCATACTTTTGCTGATTGCTGTTGCGGTTTTCGGCTCAATACAGGTTATAAAATCCGATATAAACATTTATTTTGTCCCGCTTACTCTTGTTCCCATTTATGTAGGCACGTTTTTTCGCTCGCGCACGGCAATATTCATATATATTACAATCATCATGCTTGTATTTATTTATGCTCCAAACAGCTTTGAATTTGCATTTGTATCGCTTGCAGCCGGCATAATATCGGTTTCACAGTTTCGCACATGGTATCGTCGCGGACGGCTTTTTATTGCAATCGGGCTGATATTTCTGTTTTATGCCCTGTCGTATGTCGCAGTTTGCCTTATAAAAGATGGATCGTTTGAAGATATAAACCTGAGAACGCTGATAATATTCGGAATAAATGTGATACTGGTACTGTTTGGCTGTCAGCTGATTTATGTTTTTGAGAAGATTTTCGGCTTTTTGTCTAACAGTACGCTTATGGAACTTTCGGATACAAACCGGGTACTGCTGCGGCAGCTTGCCGAAAAAGCGCCGGGTACGTTTCAACATTCGATGCAGGTTGCAAACCTTGCCGAAGAAGTGATGCGGCAAATCAGCGGCGAGACTTTGCTCGTGCGCGTGGGCGCCCTGTATCACGACATAGGAAAAATTGCCAATCCCGAATACTTTATCGAAAATCAGCAGATAGCAGGCTCGTCGATACACGAGCATTTAAGTCCCGAAGAAAGTGCAAGAATAATTATCAGGCACGTTGAAGACGGCGTAATTCTTGCAAAAAAGCACAACCTTCCGAACAAAATAATTGACTTTATCAGAACTCACCACGCCAAGTCAAGCACACGTTACTTTCTGTCGAAATACAGGGAACAGCATCCTGATGCAGTAGATTTTTCCACATTTTCGTATCCGGGACCAAATCCTTACTATAAGGAACTTGCAGTACTGATGATGGCGGATTCTATCGAAGCGGCTTCGCGAAGTTTGCAGACAATAACAACCGAAAGCATAAGCGATTTGGTGGAAAGAATAATAAGCTATCAAATTGCAAACGGATATCTTAACGACTGCGACTTGACCTTCAACGAACTTACGCTTGCAAAAGAAATATTCAAAGCAAAACTGAAAAACATCTATCATGCAAGAATCGAATATCCGCAAAATCAGATATAGAACAAAAACGGTTTAATAACGTTTTGTATGTGTTATACGCAATTGCCCCTAACATTGGTTGGAATATATTCTATAAAAATATTGACAAAAATTAGGTAAAATTATAGTATAAATACGGAGGAAATTATATGGATAAAACAATCAGAGAAAATTTGAACGGAAAATATTTATTTGTATATACGCATGAACTTAAAGAAACAATTCAATTTGTTATAGAAAATAAGTTGGATCAAATACAAATTCGTTATGGTTCTGATGAAAAAAATAACAATGTGGCTGTTGATTTTAAGGAACTTGAGAAACTTTCTCCTTATTTAAAAACACTTTCATTTTGCGATTTACATAATATGGAAATAATAAATTTTGAAAGTATATATTCATTAAATAAACTGGAAAAAATATATATGCCCTCAATAAAAAAAATTATCATTGACATCTCACGGTTTAATAAATTAAGGCATTTAGGCGTTGAATATTGGAAAGGGATAAAAAACATAGGAAAAATAAAAACTTTGGAAAGCATGGTGATAATAAAATATCCGTATGAAAATATAGTTGAATTATCAAGTTTAAGTAATTTAAAAATATTGCATATATACAGCTCAAAAATAAAGTCATTGGAAGGTATAGAAAAATTAAGATATTTAGAAGAATTGTCTTTATCAAGAAATAATTATTTAGAAAATATAAATATAATAAAAGACATTAAATCTTTAAATAAATTATCCATTGAAAAATGCAAAAAATTAAAAGAGCATAATTTTGTATATGAATTGGAAAATATAAAAAGCCTTTATGTGGATAAATTTATAAAATAATGGAGTACGGGGTAACTGCACATAACAGGACTGTTTACGCTTCGCCGCCAGTAGGCGGCTCGGGGTTCCGTTCGCCTAGGTCATTCCGCTACGCTCCACTCCCACGGCTCACTCCACCCACATTTTGTCGGCCCTGGTCTTTGCT
>JAISDB010000162.1 GCA_031265155.1 Prevotellaceae bacterium
ACGACTTTCCGATATGCCGTACGTGATCCCTATATGAAATTGAGTACGATACTCGCGATAATACATCAACAATAATAACACCTTGTCCGCGTTACTTAACTTGGCCGGGGCGCCACGGCTCGGGTGCTTTCTTGAGGCGGACTTTGCTTGATTTAGAGCATCAAGCATTTGATCAAACACTTCGCGTTTCACTCCTGTTAAACGCTTAAACTTGGAGGAACTCAATCCTGATATTTCTTTGTACAACATGAGACAAAGATACAGGTTTTTTATTCTATACCTATTTCCCGAAGAAGTCTAATAAACTCTTTTTGCCCGGCAAATGAAAACGGGAATCTTTTATTAAAATGTTCTATACCTCTTTAATAATCTCGCAAACACGACTTTCCGATATGCCGTAGGTGATCCCTGTATGAAACCGGGTACGATACTCGCGGTAATACATCAACAATAATAACACCTTATCCGCGTTACTTAACTTGGCCGGGGCGCCACGGCTCGGGTGCTTTCTTGATGCGGACTTTGCTTGATCTATAGTATCAAGCATTTGATCAAACACTTCGCGTTTCACTCCTGTTAAACGCTTAAACTTGGAGGAACTCAATCCTGATATTTCTTTGTACAACATGACACAAAGATACAGGTTTTTTATTCTATACCTATTTCCCGAAGAAGTCTATTGTATAAAATTGCAGGAATTATTATCTTTGTAGTACTCCCCCCAGCGAGTTATGCCAGGAAAATTACAGGAAAAAAATCATCGTGAACTGTTTCGCACACGTCTTGAAAACATGATAAATCCGAAACACGACTTAGCATTACTTTCAAACGCCATTGATTGGAACTGTTTTGAGAAGGATTTCAAGAGTTACTATTCTAACAAACCGAGCCGACCGGGTATGCTGATAAGGTTGTTGGTTGGTTGCCTGATGTTCAAGCATTTGTATAATTTCGGAGGTGAGAAAATACCATTTTCGTGGGAAAGCAATACATACTTTCAATATGGGGCATTTTTCGAGCATAAATTTCCGTGCGCTCCGAGCGATTTTGTACATTTTCGCAAGCGTACAGGCGAGACAGGGGCTACCAAAATTTTTGCATAGATCGTAAAACTTCATGGCAAAGACATACCAAAACAGACATAGTTTGTATTGTCGGACACGACAGTTCAGGGTAACAATACGACCTTTCCAACAAATGCAAAATTATGTAAAAAGTGACAGATAAATGTAATGAGATATCGAAAAGAGAAAATATAAGACAAAGGCATGAATATGAAAAGGAAAACAAGCTGTTACAAGGCTCAACATACAACGGCAAACACTCAAAACCGGAGGAGTAAAGATTATCACATCAGCGAAGCCTGAAAAGACATATACGGCATATCAGAAGCATCAAAATCGCAAGAAATTCAGAGCGCGAGCAGGCATAGAACCGATAATCGGATATTTCAAAAAAGATTTATTCACTGCAACAGTTTTTCTATATCGGATATGACTTCTTTTATTTCCAATGAATAATCCTTGCAGACCATAATTATGCCGGATACAATCTCTCCGCCTGCACCTAAAGAAAAGTCATATAAGGGTATGCCAATCGGCTTCCCTGCTCTTTTCATTTGCATTTCAGTCTTTAGCGCCTCCAGTTTTTCATGAGAATATAAAGCACATAATTCTTCCAGTATTTTTAATTCACCATACGCCGACCAAATAGACCTCAGCGCTTCCTTGTCAACCATAAAACGCATATTCCCTGACGTTTTAAACATTTCGAACGCATCATAATTAAACTTAACAGCCATGATATTATTATAAACAGGTAAATACCTTTGCATGGTGTCCGGATGGACGGATTTTGCATCATGCGTAGTTATGTAACGGGCATAATTCGTCGTTTCTTCCATTACGGATATCACAGAATCAATCGTAGTACAATTGTCTTCCAATTCCAGTTTCAAGGTGTTCAAATAAAGCGCCGTGTCTTTCTTTTCATTGCGAATGGCAAGCCAGTCCTGCACCCCTAACGTTACGGCAATACCTGCTACTACTATTGAAAAATCACGCAAATACTTGACGAACTTTCTGATAGAAACTTTCGTTTTCATGTTTTTTGCTGAAAATAAATCCGCAACTAATTAACGTATTTTTCGATGAACTCTTTCCAGAGCAAATAACCTGCGCCCATAAGATGCAGTCCATCGTTGGTATACTCCCTGTTCAATTTTCCGTTTTCATCAACAAGCTTTGAATACACATCGACAAATGTAATGCCTTTAAGCGCGCACAGCTGTTTTAGCAGTTCGTTGGCTTCAACTATTTCCTTATCTTTTGAACTGTGACTTGCATACTTTGCAAAACTGTTATTCACAGGGAAAATGCTTTGTATGTACAGTTCCGTTTCGGGACTTTCGGCTTGAAAGCGGTCAATCAGTTTTGCAATATTACCGGCTACCGATTGCGGCGAATGACCTGCGCCAAGGTCGTTTGTGCCTGCCTGTACAAATAATTTTCGAGGTTTTCCCTTAATAATATTGTCCAAGCGTTCGAGAATCCAATATGTGCGGTCGGCGCTGATACCGCGATTTTTTACGTTGATACTGTTAAACAGTTCGCTCCATTCGCAACCGTCCGTAATACTGTTTCCTATAAAAATAATATCGGATGATGTTACCGGCAAGACGTCAAACAGTGAAAGTTTCTGATAGTGATATTCACCCGGAGTAGCTGTTTGTGCATAAATATTGACAATCACAAGAAATGCAACAAATGACAAGATAGTTTTTTTCATATTTATATGTATTTTAATTTTTATGCAAAATTATAAAAAATATTCATTTATAATATAATTAAAATTTTTATTTCATGAAAAATAAACCAAAAAGCTGAAAAGAATGATGATGAAAGTTCAGTAAAAGCGGCATTGAAGTTTCGACAGCATAATCAAACAAGCTGTTTGCTAAAATTCGTTTACTGTTTTTCTGAGCTTAACCAGCCGTTTTAAAATATCTTCGAGTAAATCAAGATGCAGCATATTTGCTCCATCCGATTTTGCAGCCTGCGGATCGGGATGCGTTTCAACAAAAAGTCCATCTGCGCCGACGGCAATTCCTGCCCGTGCAACGGTTTCAATAAAATCAGGCTTTCCGCCTGTTATTCCGGATGTTTGATTTGGCTGCTGCAGCGAATGTGTAATATCCAAAATTACAGGACAGTTATTTTTTTTCATCTCAATAATTCCGCGATAGTCAACAATCAAATCGTGGTAGCCGAATGATGTTCCGCGATCGGTAAGCATCACTTTTTGATTGCCGGATTCACGCACTTTATTTACTGCAAAAGACATGGATTCGGGCGAAGCGAACTGTCCCTTTTTGATATTTACAAATTTTCCGGTTTCGGCAGCAGCGACAAGCAAATCCGTTTGCCTGCAAAGAAATGCAGGTATCTGTAAAATGTCAATATCATATTTTGCGGCAATCATTGCTTCGTCGGGATTATGAATATCGGTAACAACGGGAACTTTCAGCGCTTGACGAATATCCTGAAGAATTTCCAAAGCCTTTTCATCTCCGATTCCGGAAAAAGAATCCAGGCGCGACCTGTTTGCTTTTCTATACGAAGCTTTGAATATATAAGGAATTTCAAGCTTATCAGTAATTTCGATAATGCGCCTTGCAATATCGAAACACATTTGACGCGACTCCGCAACACAGGGTCCGGCAAGCAAAAAAAAATTTCCGCTATCAACGTTTTTTATATACCGAATATCTTTTATCATAAATATTTGTTTTGCGCAAAGGTAGTAAAAAAACATTAATATCTTAAAAACCCGTACTGCCTAAATGTGCTGCGGAATAAACGTTATAAGCAAAGCCGGCAAAAAATCTTCGGAATAAAATTATCGACCGGACTGTTTCAAAATCTCCCTTACAAGATTATCAATGCCCGTAAACACTTCCGAAATATTTGCAGCCGACATGTAGGCAGGCGTTGTAAATATTCTGTTTTCGGCGTCAATGCATACATCCGTAACGTTTGTTACCGCATGAGTTGCACCAAGCGCACGCATGTCTGCAAGCAAGTTTTCGTCGGGATTGCCGAGCGTAACGGTAATATTTCCAAGAATACGGGCAAGCACAACGGGAGCAATACATGCTGCCGCAATTATTTTTTTATGTTCAAACATTGATTTTACTGCCCTCTCAACATCCCCGTTAACATTACAGTTTATTCCCTCGACAGCATAACCGCACAGGTTTTTTACCGCGCCAAAGCCGCCCGGAAAAAGCAGCACATCAAAATCATCGGCATCAAATACGGATAAAGGCTGAACGTCTCCTCGCGCAATTCGCGCCGATTCTTCAAGCATATTACGGTTTGGCAGGCTTTCCTCGCCTGTAGCATGATTTATTGCATGCAACTGTTCGGCGTCAGCAGCAAAAATCCGGTACGAGCCGCCGTTTTTATCAACAGCAAGCATTGAAGCCACCGCTTCGTGTATTTCGCTTCCGTCATACACGCCGCATCCTGATAACACAATAGCAAATTTTGTTTTCATCTTTCAAAAATTTAATTTAAATACAGTGCAAATTTATAAAATAAGCCGCAACAAACAAGCAAAAAACATGACTGTCCTGTAGCTATTCTCCTGCCCTTTTCTGTGTTCGAACAAGGTTCTGCCTTGTAGCAACAAGGGAATGGATTTTTTCCATACAGCTTCTTTTACAAAAAAATTACATGAAATTTGCATTATTATTAAATAATGTTATAACTTTGCAATTATTAATGTAAATATTGTATGCTTATGGAGTAAAATAATGCAAACGGTACGCACATTATAACATTTATTGGAAAAAGCGTTTAGCTTTAGTTCTTGTTTTTTCGAAACTTCGACAATTTCAAAAAAGCAACTAAGAGTAAAGCAATGAACGCTCACGCCGTTTCCGGCGTGGGCTTTATTC
>JAISDB010000031.1 GCA_031265155.1 Prevotellaceae bacterium
AAAAATAATTATATGCCATCCGCCAATTTGTCGGTATCAAGTTATGGTTAAGAAAAGAAAACAGGCATGGGCGATCAATAAAAAAGATCCAACTGTCCTGTTGGTTTTTGTCTATCGAATTGCATGGAAGGTTTTTTTTCAAAGAAACAACAGGCTCCAATAGCCGCAATGAGGTTCATGATGAAGTTATGCAGTGATCGGTGTCTGGAATGCTCGATCTGACAAATGTTTTTCAACTCGTCATTAATCGTTTCTATAACAGAGCGTTTACGCAACAGGATTCGGTCTCTCAAACTCATAAGGCGGTTTTTCATATTGCTCTTAATGCCGGTTACAAGATGAATGCCGTTATCCAAAAGCATCTCAAAAAGAGAAAAAGATATATAACCCCTGTCACCGAATATTTTACCGAATAGATTCTTCATCAACACTTTGAAAATATTTTGATTTCTATAGTCAACGTTTCCGGGCGTCAAGCAAAAGCTGAGCAGTTCGCCTCTGTCGTTACAAATCAGATGCAGCTTAAATCCATAAAACTAGCCCATTGTGCTTTTGCCGATTTTAGCCACATCCTTAAAAACCCTGTTACGTTTAATACGTTTGTTGTTGCAGACGGCGATTTTAGTGCTGTCTACGAAAGAGATACCGGTACATTTGCCCGGACAGGCTATGTTGATAAAAAACATCATGGGGATAAAAACCTTATGCTCGATTTCTACAAAACGATTGTATGAGAGTTGTTTGGAAAATTCTTTCTTCAAATGTTCTCCAATATAAAAGAGATAAAAATGCTTGAAATTATGGAATGTACCGAAGTGAAAAAGCAGCAGGACAGTGATGATTTCGCTTTCCGACATCTCCATGTAGCGATTTCTGTGACTTTTGCTGTGCGATAATTTAAAATATAGCAATTTGTTTCAATGCGTTTTGAATTTGTCAAAAAACAGACTAAAAACAAAAAAACCGCCTTCCTTTTGAAAGCGGTTTTTTAACTTTAACAAAATAACAAATATCAGTTATCTGTTATTACGGTTATAACCACCACTGTTACGACCGTTTCCACGATTCCCGCCTGAACGGGCATTATTAAACGATGCTTTGCGAGGACGTTCTTCTCTTGGACGGGCTTCCGCAACAGAAATTGTTTTTCCGTCTAATTCAGCGCCATTTAATGCACTGATTGCTTCGTCAGCAGAATCGTCATTCGACATTTCTACAAATCCGAATCCTCTGGAACGACCTGTTAATTTGTCTATAATAATTTTGGCTGAAACTACATCTCCATACGCCTCAAAGGCCTCTTGCAAATCTTCGCTTTTGAGTTGATAACTCAAATTAGAAACGAAAATATTTTTCATTTTTAAAATTTTTTAAATTATTAAACCATATTTTGATTCAGGAGAAAAAACGGGAGAAAAGAAAATCTTTAACAGAAAGCTAATATCCTAATTAAACTCTTGTACCAAATCTTTTGCAAAGGTATAAAATAATTTAATATATGTACAAAAAAATTTATTTTATCATAATATCAGTTATTATATCCTGAATATCCTGACATCTATTATATCCTACATCTGCCCGATAATATCAATATTTCAATTGCGAATTATCTTGCCGTTTACAAGATTTATGGTTACCTGCTTTCCTGACCTGTCCGTAACTCTCAATCGTGCAGGCTTGTACAGTTTTTCAAACTTGGCATTTACGGGAATTTGTACTTTTTCCTTAACATCTGTACGCTCATAGCCTTTTCTGTTGAAAACATAGATTTTTTGACTGTCAAACGCGATTAAATAATCTTTAGAATCCATTCTGAAAAACCGTATGGGCGATTGCACAATTTCTTCCGTTTTAGGAATTTTCCATCCGTTCACATTTTCTCCGCTCGTGTTGTACAGATATATTTTTTTATTTGTACATGCAATAAATATGCGGAAATCGGATGTTCGGTCGTAAGCAAAAACCGATATGCTGTTTGTTGCTGCTGCGGGCAGCGCAACAGGAAAACCACGCACCGGCTTTCCGTTAAAATCAATCATGTAAATTTTATTTTCGGTGTTAAACAGCAAATAAGCAATTCCCTTATTAAACGGATTTATAACAAAAATGTTGCTTTCTATTTTCTCATCCGCATTTACCGTGAACAGCGATTTTGCATTACTGTCCATAAGTTCTATCGAATTGTCGGCATATTGCAGTATTGTATATTTTTGCTGATTTACACTGTTTTCTATGCTTTGTTTAAAAACAGCATTTGGCGATTTTACATTTTCAATGGTATCAACCTCGGAAACCGTATGATTTTCAGCCGTTTTCCGAGGTTGATTCTGCGCAGGCGAGGATGTTAACAAAAGATTGGAGTTTATATAAAATTTTTTGTCGGAAGGTATAATTTCAATAAAAATATTTTTGAAAAAGTCTTTGTTTTTTTTCTTCGGAACATTAAAAAGCTTGCTTATTCCGTCAGGACTTGCATAAAACGCCATCAACGATTCGTCAACAATATAATCGGAATTTATTGACAGAATTCCCGTATTGCTGAGATTATCGACTTTGTTTTTCGATATTACTATGAAATTATCGACAATGCTTGTTTCGTTTCCCTTGTTGAAACTGAACATTTTGCCGAATATTGCCGTTATAATGTCGGGAAACGGGTTTGGACTGTTGAGCCTGCTTAATTCATCGGCGGCATTCTGTGCGTTCAAAACTTTTATCAATGTCATCCACCCGTGCATATTATTATAAGCCAAGGTAATTTCTTCAGGATAAAGTGATTTTATAAAATCGGCAATATCAAAATAAAGAGAATCGCTTATTTGGGTCAGATTATCAAAATAACTGTTTGCCGTATTGCTTAAAAATACATTATACCGGTTTAGCAAACTGTCGATATTGCTTATTTGCATCGAATATGCCACAAGCGTTTCGGGCGATAATGCCTTTAACGTTTTCAGCTCCGATTTGTGCTGCGTGCTTAATATATTTAAAAAACTGTGACTGCCCGTATATACAAAACCATTGAAATTGCAAAGATTTTTTGTTATGTCGGCATCGAGAACAAACCACCGTGCAAAGTTTTTTATAAAGTCTGAATCATCATTCGAAATGCTTCCGTCAAGCAGTGTGTTTACAAGGTTTGGCAGCTGTTCCGAATTGATAAAAATATTTGCATCAACATATTGCCCTGATGTACGTATTCCATCTGTAAAGAGAGCATCTTCGGCGAGCGTTTGTCTGTTTTTTACCTGTTGCAAATTGCTTTTCAATGCGCTGAATGACGAACTTGCAGCAATAATATTGTCAAAGCCGTGAATATAAAATTTCGATCCATCAAATTCATAGCATGAAATATCGCTGTTCGTATTCAATGTATCATTTGTTTTTTTTGCAATATCGGTTAAAATTTTATTAACATCGGCATGTTTTTTTACAGGAATAAAATGCACAAAGTCAAGCGATCCGTTTCTGTTAACGAAAGCCGATGACAGTACGTGAACATAATTGCGGCGAATAACAAAATTCGTATCGGCAGCATTGGGAATCATATTTGCAATGAGAGGCGCAATAAATTTATCGTTGCCGTAAACAATATCAAAAAATGCGGAATTTTCGTTATCTGCCGTAAGCTGCACGGGATTGTTCACTCTAATATGAATAGCAGCATCATTGCCGGCAAAACCGAAAGCGTTATATGTTTCGGAATAGCTCCGTTTTTTGATATTGATGTAACTCAGCACGCACACTGCAATTAATGCAACTGTGAATAATATGAAAACTGTTTTTTTAATCATTGATTAAATATTTTACGCAAAGTTAATAAAATATACGATTAACTGTCGATAGCTGATATTAAAAATATTGCCGACAATACTGCTTTTCCGGTTTTACACGGATAAATAGTTACTCTTTTAAAGGTCACAAATCATTTATTAATAAATGATTATGAATGAAAATCAGAGAAAAAATTGCAGGATTTTAATCAATACAGACATAAAACCCTGCAAATAAAATCTTATTTTCTCTTCTTTTGTCTTGATATAAAAGAAGCAAAAAATCAAGGCGAGCCTTCTCGGCGACCCGCTAACGGCTCGACGGCTAACGGAATTAATGTCTCGCTGCGCTTGACGAAATTCCGTTTTAACGCCCTATTCGCCGAGCGAGGTCCCCGCCTGCGAAGTCTATGCCGTTTTTACTTGCCGATCAACTTTTGTTCTTGAATGTTAGTATATTTTTCAATTGATCAACATGCAGAAAAATTAATAGAACGTTGAGCAGGCGGCGTTCCTACAGGTCACAGCCGTAAATCTGAGTTGGCGTATAGCGTCGGCTGCTCTTGACATTTTGCTCACGCTGTTTTTATTTTTTTTTATTTAGTGTTCGCGAGCTTCGCTTACGCTTCGGTTGGTTAATTTGTGTCAAGACAAAAGTAACAGAAAAAACATCTTTATATGGGCATTGCTAATTAAGTATATATAAAGCTTTATTTCGACAGTGCATTAGCAAAAGGACGGACAATTTCAACATTTCTACTTTCTTTGAATAGCATTTTGCCATTCTTCGCATTCTTGCCAAAAAGTGTCTGAACAGGCTGTTATATCCCTCAACAATAAATGTTTCCGCTTTCGTTTGAATATGCTTTTCCTTCGGAATAATGCTCTCATATGCCTCCCAATAATCACTTGCCATATACTCCATTTCATGTTGCCTTATTGTTTTCCGGAACTTTTCTGCTGTTTGATTGCCTCTGTCGCCAATAACGAAATTGATGAATCTTTTCCCGTATCTGTCAACAGCAATCCATATCCAACAGCAGTTTTTTTTGATCCGGTATACCAATGTATTTCATCAACTTCAACCATTCCTATTTTCTGACTTTTCGTATTAAGTTCCTGAATTTCTTTACCATAACTGCGAACCCACTTTAAGACAGATACATTGCTTACTCCTAAAAATCTCCCTGTGGAACGAAAATCCAAACCTTCAAGGTATAGATGCAATGCCTGCTTTTTCATGGACTCCGGCTTTGCCGTTGACTTTAGTACTACAGAATAATTACAACCGCAATCTTTGCATTTATATCGCTATTTCCCTTTGGTAAAGCCTGACTTTACATTCTTTTCTCTTAAACATTTTGGACAATGCATACATTTATGTTATAATTACGTTAAAAATCCAGCATAAATCCGATTCCGTATGGCTTTACGTCCGGGCCGTAATTGTTTTTGAATATTGAAACCGGTTGAAAAAATGCCATGAAGCTGAAATTATTGAAACCCGTGCGCAGCATCAGGCGGGCGTTCAGAGTGCTGGCGTTTAATCCTACATGTCTTTCCGTTTTTATTCCATTATCGGTTTGGACTTCTATTTTGGTTGAAGCCGATGTTTTTATCAGCATTTCCACGCCTGCCTGCACAAAGAAATCTCTAAACCGTCTGCTGCCTGTCTGATATTCGAAAATCAGCGGCATCACTATATGATATATCCTGAATCTGCTGCTTTTATAGTTCCTGCCGTTATCGAAAAGAAACTGCGTTATGCCATTGTCGTCATTTCGCAGGCTCACATTGCCTTTGAATTTGTATTTTTGCCAGTCGAATCCCAGACCTGCGCCAAACAGGAAATTTTTGCTTATCGGGATAACATAGTCCATAAGATTCAAATGAATGTATGTTGAAGTTCCCTGATTTACGCCGGCGCTCAATCCGTTCAAATACGCAAGCGATACGCCGAATCCCGTCCAGTGCATTTCGGTGGCATATTTGTTTGAGGATTTTTTTCTTCCAGCTGAAAATGAAGTTAAACTGCGAGCCGTTAATAAAAATTGAGCTTTTTTCTTCTTTTGGCTCGTTTGCTGTCGGTTGAACCGTGTCGCTTGCCGGCTCCTGTGCGATAATCATTGCCGAAAAAATCGACATAAGTATAATCGAAAATAAAATTTTTTTCATACTGTAATTTATTTTGCTATTCCGTTAATATTAATTTGTCTTTTTTTAATCTTCAAGTCCGAATAAGCCGAGATCCAGCATAAATCCGATTCCGTATGTTTTTTATATCCGGACCTCTGTTATGCCTGAAAATCGAAAAAGGCTGATAAAATACCATGTAACTCAAATGGTCGAATCCGGCACGCAAAACAAAGCGGAAATTCAAAAGACGAATATTCAATCCTCTGTATTTTTCCTTTACAATTCCTTCGTTTGTATATATTTTTGCCTGTGACTGATAGAAAACTTTAACCAAAGCTTCAACTCCGGCATATACAAAAAAATGATTGAAAAATTTATTACGTTTAATTTTGGTTTGATATTCCATTACAAACGGTACAGTCGCGTAAAGCACACTGAACTCACTCCTTTTATAATGTCTTTCAGGGTCAAAAATAAAACGGGTTATTCCGTTTTCGTCGTTTTTTAAACTTACATTTTCTTTAAAAATGTAGCCTTGCAGATGATTTGAAAGACCTGTAACAAATACAAAATTTTTGTTTATCGGCAAATCAAAACTTACTGAATTTATATCTTCATAAAAAGATTTATAATTCATCGAACTTAAGCCGCTTGAGTAAGAAAATCCAAGTCCCATTCCGGGATAATGCGATTCGGGAGTGTCGTCGTTATCGGCTTTTTTATTCCACTTAAAAATAAAATTGAACGATGCTCCGCTGATGTAAACGGAACTTTTCCCGTCTGCGGCGACAGATTGTACCGTATCGCCCGTTTCTGCATCCTGCGCAAAAACATTCGCCGAAAACAGCAATGTACACGCTGTTGCCAAAAGTAAAGTTTTTTTCATGTTTTTATAATTTTATTCGTTTATTATTGACTTTTATAAATAACTTCTTCAGTTCGTTCAGCTCGTCTTCAAGCTGATGCGGAGCAAAATTTCCGCGTATATATATCAGCGTTATTTCCTTATTTCTGCCTGTAAAAAGGATATATTCATAGTCGCGACTGTCTTTGCTTTTGGGCAGGCAATAGTAAGCTGTCTCTGTCTTTCCATTCTTTTTCGATTCCATCATTATGCTTCCGTTTCGGGTATCTTTTGCAATGGCATCGATGCAAATGTCGGCAATTTGCCTGTCGAAGGGAATTATCATACTTTTATACTGATTGATTTTTGTATAATGTTCCAGCACGTCTTTGGCAAGCTTGATCAGCACCGAGCCGTCGCGTTTTCCGTAGTTCTCGAATACGGTGTCGATATTCAGGTTTTTTTGTGCGCCTGCCGAAAAACAGGCTAACAAAAAACCAAGTATTATGATAATTTTCTTTGCTGTATTCATTTTTCCATGATTTTAATCGTTATCAAAAAAACTGTTCAATGCATCAAGTTGAGTCGCATAAATATCCGTGTTCCCGTCTGAAATATTATTGAGCGATGCGAGTATTTCAACGCGAATAAGCTCTCTGTCGGTAATTTCTTTACCGTTAATATAGGCTGTCGACTTTTCCAAAACCCTGTCCGCATCTAAAAATACCGTTAGCCCGAACAGCAAAATCAGACAGGCTGCAATCGCCGCAATTCCCTGATTTTTGCAATGCAAAATAAAATGCTTCACACGATGTTTCCGTTTGATTTCCGATTCGAGAAACATAAAGACAGGTCTGTATGTTTCCAAATGTTTCGGCAGTTTTTTGTGCCGAAAATATTTCCGCAGCTGCCGTTCTTCTTTCAAAGCTGTAAAGCCTTCAAAGTATTTTTCCAGCAATAATTCCATATTCGCGTCATTTGTTTTCATTATTTTGTTATTTGTATAAAACATTCTCTTATTTTCTTCCGCGCCCGCGAGAGGTTCATTCTCACTGCGCTTATGTCTGTTCCCGTTATTTCGGCGATTTTTTCCATTTCATAACCATCTATATCGCGCATTTGTATTGTTATCTTTTGCAGTTCGGGCAATTTTTCAATAATCGCTTTTACTATTGCAACCAAATCCTTTGTTTCGGTTTGCCGATATGGCGTTTGCCTGTCGGCGGCGATGTGAAAATCGTCGATTTCGGCAGTCTGCCTGTCGGTTCGCAGGCGGTCGATGCAAATGTTTTTCGTTATCTGCACGGCAAAAGCCGCCGTGTTTGAAACCGCATCAAGCTGTCGGCGAATATTCCACAGACGCAGCAAAGCTTCCTGCACCGCATCTTCGGCATCTTCTTTGCTTTGCAGCATTTTCATGGCAACCGCAAACAGATTTTGCCTCAACGGAATAATATGCAATTTAAACTGTTCTAACTCCATATCTGTATATAATGACGAAAAACCGTGATAAATATAACATCAAAATTATATTATTTTTCATTATAAATTTTGCAGGATATTTTTATCTGTCTGCGCGTGTATTAAAAATTTTCATGTAACTTTGCCATGTTTTAAAATTAAAATCCAAAAATTGTTGTTCCAGGAATCAAATATAGTAGAAACGCCGCTAATGAAACAGTATCTTGCAATGAAAGCAAAGCATCCGGATGCTATCATGCTGTTCCGCGTAGGCGATTTTTACGAAACATTCGGCGCAGATGCAATAAAGACAAGCGAGATTCTCGGTATCACGCTCACCAGACGCGCCAACGGTTCGGCTCAGCATGTAGAACTTGCTGGATTTCCGCACCATTCCATAAATACATACCTGCCCAAACTTGTTCGCGCCGGACAGCGCGTTGCAATCTGCGACCAGCTTGAAGACCCGAAAAAGGCGAAAAAGATAGTGAAACGCGGCATTACCGAAGTCGTTACCCCGGGAATTACGTTTTCCGAAAATGTTCTTGAAAACCGTGAAAATAACTTTCTGGCCTGCGTTCATTTTAACAAAAGATTTGTCGGAATAGCCTTTCTTGACGTTTCAACAGGCGAGTTTTTTATTTCTGAAGGTTCGGTTGAACATGTCGATAAACTGATTACAAATTTTTCGCCCAAAGAAATCATTTTTCAGAAAGGATACGAAAACGATTTTATAAATTATTTCGGCGACAAGCATTACATATACAAAATGGATGAATGGGCTTTTGTCGAAGAAGCCGCACAGAATAAACTGCTTCAGCAGTTAAAGACAAATACGCTGAAAGGCTTTGGAGTAGAAAACCTTTCGATGGGAATTGTTGCAGCCGGCGCAACGCTTTTTTATCTTGACATGACACAGCACGAAAGGCTCAAGCATATTTTGTCCGTTTCGCGCATTGATGGCAATGAATATGTCTGGCTCGACCGTTTCAGTATTCGCAATCTCGAACTTTTTCACTCGTTCAATGAAAACGCAAAAACGCTTGTAGATGTGATCGACAAAACCATTTCGCCAATGGGCGCAAGACTTTTGCGGCGCTGGATTTCGTTGCCGCTTAAAGATATCCGTATAATAAATTCGCGGCTTAATGCCGTAGAATATTTTTTGAAAAATACCGATACCTGCGAAAAAATTATAGAAAAAATATATGAAATAGGCGATATTGAACGTATAATATCAAGAGCATCTGCAGGAAAAATTGTGCCGCGCGAAGTTTTGCAGCTTGCAACAGCTCTGTCTGCAATAAAACCAATAAAAGATATTTGTAAAAATACGGATGAACCCGGTATCAGGGAAATAGGCGAACAGATTAATGTCTGCGACAGCATAAGAGTGAAAATAAAAAGACAGATATGCCACGATGCGCCGAACCTGCTTGTTAAAGGCGGCGTAATTGCCGATGGCGTAAACGCCGAACTCGATGAAATCAGAGACATAATCCGTAACAGCAAAAAATATCTGCTCGAAATTCAGGAAAGAGAAATCGAACGTACGGGAATAACATCGCTGAAAATAGGATTTAACAATGTTTTCGGATATTATATTGAAGTGCGAAATGCGCACAAAGACAAAGTGCCTTCGGACTGGATTCGCAAGCAAACGCTTACCGAAGCCGAACGGTATATTACCGAAGAACTTAAGCATTACGAAGAAAAAATACTCGGAGGCGAAGAAAAAACGATTGCCATAGAACAGCAAATATTTAACGATTTGATTGCGAATATCCTTGAATTTGTTGTTCCCATTCAGTTAAATGCGGCGCTTATTGCCAAACTCGACTGCCTGCTTGCCTTTGCCACTCTTGCCGCAAAATCGGACTATTGCAGACCCGAAGTAACCGACAGCGACGAAATAGATATAAAACAGGGGCGCCATGCAGTAATCGAAACAATGATGCCGCCCGGAACTTATGTCGCAAATGATGTTTTTCTTGATAACAGGGAACAGCAGATAATAATTATAACAGGACCGAACATGTCGGGAAAATCGGCGATATTGCGACAAACGGCGCTTATCGTGCTACTTGCGCAAACAGGCTGTTATGTTCCTGCACAGTCGGCAAAGATAGGCATTGTCGATAAAATTTTTACGCGGGTAGGCGCATCCGATAATATTTCGCAGGGCGAATCTACGTTTATGGTCGAAATGCTTGAATCGGCAAGTATTTTGAACAACCTTTCACCGCGCTCGCTGGTGCTGCTCGATGAAGTCGGTCGCGGAACAAGCACTTACGATGGAATTTCAATAGCGTGGGCTATGGTAGAATATATTCACGAGCATCCTGCTGCAAAGGCAAAAACGCTGTTTGCAACGCATTATCACGAACTCAACGAAATGGAAAAGTCATTCAGCCGCATAAAAAACTACAATATTGCAGTGAAGGAAATAAACAACAAAGTGATTTTCTTGCGTAAATTTGTGAAAGGCGGTACGGAACACAGTTTTGGTATTCATGTTGCCGAAATGTCGGGAATGCCGAAAAGCGTTGTTGCACGCGCCGAAGAAATTTTAAGGGAACTTGAAACAGCCAACAAAAAAAATCCCCTCGAAAAATCAATAGGCGAAATTGCCGAAACCCGCAACGGTTACCAGCTCAGCTTTTTTCAACTCGATGACCCTGTGTTGAAACAAATTCGCGATGAACTCAAAAATCTTGAAATAAACAATCTCACTCCAATTGAAGCTCTGAACAAGCTTAATGAAATAAAAAAAATTTCAGGATTATAAAATTGAATATGAATGAAAATCAGAGGAAAAACTGCAGAGTTTTAATCAATACAGACATAAAACAATGCGAATAAAATCTTATTTTCTCTTCTTTTGCCTTGATGCAAAAGTAACAGTAAAAATATATTTATTATCTTTTTTCTCTGAAAAATATACTTTTTCATACAGCCTTATTTACAGCTACTTAACGAAACCATCACTTACTACCGTATGTAGCCATCAACTACTACCGTATGTAGCCATCACTTACATACGTATGTAAGCATCACTTACTAACGTATGTAGTCATCACTTACTAACGTATGTAGCTACCACTTACATACGTATGCAGTTATCGCCTGCATCCGTATGTAATTCTACTCGCTCTTTTCGAAGCGGACTGTTTCTATCGCCTTGCGAAGTTCAGGCGAGGGTGTAAACAGAACTCTAACGCCCGTAATCATTGACGTATTGAAGTCTGCGGCGCTTGCAACGCCCTCGCTTGAAAACGAGATGCGCAGCGTGCCGAGCTCGCCAAGGCTGACGCTCTTGCCCATGAGCAGATACTTTGGCACAGTGTCTATAAGGCAGTCTATAACGTTTGCCACATCGCCGCGTGCAAGCGACGACAAGCCTACAATGTCAGCTGCAATATCCTTTTGCGACACCTTGCCTTCGTTTACAGGCGCCGCATACAGCTTTGATGCTGCCTGAGGGTTTGGCGGATTCCTCCGCTCTGTAAGTTTGTACTTCATAATTGTACTCCTTTTTTTAATCTGTTAATTTATACATTAATTTTATTCATTCCCTGCACAGGACAGAGTCTTGATTTTATCTTCGGCGCAACGAGACGCTGTGCCGAACCGGGGTTTTAATCCATACATAAAACCCTGTAAATATTAAAAAATCTTATTTCCTCTTCTTTTGTCTTGATACAAAAGAAGCAAAAAATCAAGGCGAGCCTTCTCAGCGACCCGCTAACGGCTCGACGGCTAACGGAATTAACGTCTCGCTGCTCTTGACCTTTTGGTTACTTTTGCGTCAAGGCAAAAGTAACAGAAAAACATCGTTATTATCTTTTATCTCTGAAAAATATACTTGTTAAGGAACGACTATTTACATAACAGCTTGACTTATTTACGAGAAAATGCATGAAATAAAAATAAATGACACTGAAATGCCGATTATTTTTTAATTTTGCACTTTACAAATGAAATTTGGCTTGACAACGCAAGTAAAAACAGGCAAAAATTTATGAGAAAAAGCAGCTCAAACATTGAAATATTAAACAAAAAAGCAGGTTTCGAATTTATACTGTTCGAAAAATTTACGGCAGGAATTGTGCTTTACGGTACCGAAATAAAATCAATACGCGCCGGCAAGGCATCCATTGTTGAAAGCTATTGTTATTTTGTTGCCAATCAGTTATATATACGCGGCATGCACATTGCCGAATACTGGTGGGGAAACTTAAACAATCACGATCCGCGCCGCGAGCGTAAATTATTGCTCAATGCCAGGGAAATAAGCAAACTGCTGCGCCGCACCAAAGAACGCGGGTTTACCATTGTGCCGACAAAACTGTTTATCTCGGAAAACGGATATGCCAAACTTGAAATTGCTCTTGCACGAGGTAAAAAAACATACGATAAAAGAGAGTCAATAAAAGAAAAGGATATGCGCCGGGCAATAGACAGACAACAGTAAAAGCTGCTTTATCTCAATATGTTAGAGTTTATATTTAATAAAACATTATATGCCTTATCTAATTTTCCCGTCATTGCAAGGAGTGTAACGACGAAGCAATCCATAAAAGAACATGGAAACCGGATTGCTTCACCGCAAGCGGTGAAGCAATGACGATTCAATAAATTGATGAATTTTAAGCATATAATAATCTGTTCTATATAATATTTATTATACATGTCTGAAAAGGTAAAATTATTAAGCATTTTAGGTGCAACCGCCACAGGAAAAACCAAACTTGCCGTTGCTGTCGCAAATGAATTAAACGGTGAAATACTTTCTGCCGATTCGCGGCAAGTGTACAGAAACATGGACATCGGCACAGGCAAAGATATTGATGATTATTCGGTCGGCGGCAAACGGATTCCATATCATCTTATTGATATCGCTGACGCCGGATATAAATATAATGTTTTTGAATATCAGCGTGATTTCTACAAGGCATATAAAAATATTTGCAATAAGGGGAAACAGCCTGTGCTTTGTGGAGGTTCGGGAATGTATATCGAAGCTGTTGTGAACGCATACAATATGCCCGAAGTACCGGTAAACCGCGAATTGCGCGCTGAACTCGAAAAACATTCTGATGCCGAACTTGTAAACATTCTTGCATCGCTAAAGCAGTTGCACAATAAAACCGATTACGATACTCGGAAACGTTTGATTAGAGCTGTCGAAATTGAAATTTACAGAAAAGGGAATGATATTGAACTTACAAATTATGAGAAAATTAATAATGTTTATTTTGGAATATTTTTTGATGCCGACACTCGCCGAAAACGCATAACCGAACGATTGGATTATCGCTTAAAAAACGGAATGATTGACGAAGTGAAGCAGCTTTTGCAAAAGGGCATTGCAGCTGACGACTTGATTTATTACGGCTTGGAATATAAGTTTATCACTCTTTATCTCGTCGGCAAACTTACTTGCGACGAAATGCGCCGGCAGTTGAATATTGCAATTCATCAATTTGCAAAACGCCAAATGACATGGTTCAGAGGAATGGAACGGCGCGGAGCAAAGATAAACTGGATTGATGGCTGTTTGCCTGACGACGAAAAAACAGAATTGATAAGAAAACTTTTTTTTCATGACTGAAAAGGAATAATATAAACTGATGGAAATTCAATGTAAATATTATCATTTTAAAATAAATTTATTATAGAGCTTATCATATTTAATCGTTCCTTAAAAAGGGAACAAATCATTTATTAACAAATAATTATAAATGAAAATAAGATGAAAAAATTGCAGGGTTTTAATCAATACAGACATAAAACCTTGCAAATATTAAAAAATCTTATTTCCTCTTCTTTTGTCTTGATACAAAAGAAGCAAAAAATCAA